>NZ_BPRD01000084.1 GCF_022179745.1 Methylorubrum podarium | reverse complement strand
ATGTACCTGATGGTGCCCCTCCGACGAGGATCGTCGCGAAGGGCACCATCAGGTACATCAGCGAGAGATTGAGCTGGTTCGCGACGACCGCGGCCGTGAAGGCCGCGAGCAGGATCCAGATCGGAGACGACACCAGAGAGGGCGGCACGAAGGCGAGGAGCGGCGAGTTGCTGCGCGTCGTGATCGCGGTCATGAGCCAGCGCGTCGCGCCGTAGAAGCTGTCGATCGTGGTCGCGGCCGCCACGACGGTCCAGATCAGGAAGGCGATCGTCACGCCTGCGAGGTGACCGCGCGCGGTCGCCTGCGCCACGGCGGCGTACGCCCCGGGCAAGCCGTCGAACGAGACGACCGGCTCACCGAGGCCCGAAGCGGAAGCGAGCAGGGCGTTGATCGTCAGCAGGCCGAGAAAGAGGATCGCGCCGGCCGCATAGGCCATCCGGACGGACGTGCCCTCGCGCCGGATCTCGACCGCGCGCTGCCACTGCTGCACGTCCATCCACGGACCGAGCAGAAAGCCGACCAGCGAGGAAAGCGCGAGGCCGTAGAAGCGCTCGTCGAAGGACGACAGCGGAACCCCGGACCCACGGGATCCGCTCTCCAGTCCGGCGAGCACCACGAAGCCGGCGCACACCGCCAGGATCAGGGCGACGCCATGCACGATCTTGATGCGGCGAAGGGGGACCGCGTGTCCGATCGAGCAGGCCACGAGGACGAGCATGACCAGGCCGAGGACGGTGTCCCGCCCGAACAAGGGGGTCCACGCATAGGCGGCAAAGCCGAAGAGCGTGATTGCAACCGCGAGGAACTGACAAGCGAGGAACAGGAGGGCGTAAGGTCCCTGGATCGTCGCCGCGATGGTGTCGGCGCTCCGCCCCGGTGCGCCGAGGACCCAACCAAAGAGGCCGAGGCCAACCGCGTTCGGCAAAGCAAAGGCAAGAAATCCAAGCCATCCATATGTCAGGGTGACGTGGATCGCATAGAAAAAGCCGAGACCCCAGAACCAAGACAAGGCGATCGTTGGCGCCCAAGTCGCTGAGCGAAGGAACTGAGACAGCATTTTGTTTGACGCGTCCGTGATTCGTTCCCGAACCTAGCGAACTGAAACCGCTGCGGGAATATGAAAATGTCGGAACATGCCTCGATGGGAGCCGAACCCTGGTGCGGCGCTCGGCCGACCCACCCCAGCATCTTCTGGCTGTAACGCCTCTCTCGGCCTCAGGTAAGTCCGATGAGGCTCATGCGCTGTCCGAGCGGGCTGAGACGGCTGCAGGATCGGGTGAGGGGTCGGCCCTCGGTCGGCGGTGCCTTCGGTCGCGGACGCCGTCTGGACCATGGAGGCGCGATCGGCGGTGGAGCGTTGAGAAGGCCGACGCCTCAGCGGTCGAGGTGGAGCGGGCGATCGGGATCGAACCGACGACATTCAGCTTGGGAAGCTGACGTTCTACCACTGAACTACGCCCGCATCCGGCCGCTCGCGGAGCGGTGACGCGCCCTCGAGCCGGAGGGTGCTTTCGGAGCGGCAAGGCTTCGAAAAGCACCCCATTTTCATAAGCGATGGCGGGCGCCTGTCCACCCCTAAAATGCGTCCGCGCCGCGGTCCGGCGCCCGCGTGCCGACGCTGCGGCCGGCGATCAGCCAGTAGACGAGCCCGGAGACGGCGCCCGCCGCGAGGAGGATCGCGGCGAGCCGCGCTTCCGCGCCCGCGGCCGCGGAGCCGGCGGCCGGCGGCGGGCCGCCGCGGACGAGCCAGGGCAGGAGCGCCGTGGAGAGGCCCGTCGCGCCGCCGTACCAGACCGGGGAGCGCAACCGAAGCGTCTCGCCGACGAGCGCGGCGAGCGTCGGCGGCAGGATCAGCAGGAGGCCGAGCGCCTGGGCGAAGAGGATCACGGCCATCGCCGCCATGTCCGGCGGAAGGCCCTGCGCGAGATCCGACAGGCCGGCCAGCAGCCCGACGAGGCCGAGCCGGCCCAGCGTCTCGCGGAAGCTCGGATCGAGGAGCACCCCGGCGGCGAGCGTCAGGGCGCCGGCCGGAATGGCCAGGATCAGGGCGAAGGCCGCGAGCAGGAGGCGTCCCAGCAGCCGCATCGGCAGGTCGGATCCCTGTCCCGCGGCGGGTGCCGGCGGGGCGGGGCGAGCGATAGGTCGCCGGGCCGGAACGGGCAAGCCGCCGGCCGCGGATCGCGCCGATCCCCTACGCCCCGCGACCCGTGCCGTCCGGTTCGGCCCTCAGCGCCGCCGCCTCCGCCGCGAGGTTGGCGCGGGCGCCGGCCTCGAACCGCTCGCGGAAGAGGTCGGTCTGATAGAGGTGCGGGCGGGCGAGGAAGCGCTCCAGCACCAGCGCCCGCCCGACCCGCCAGACCGGATCGGGCACGGCGGCGTATTCGCGCCGGATCGCCGCGGCGTAGGTCTCGTAGTCCGGGCGCGGCGCGCCGAGGATCGCCAGATCGAGGTCGAGCATCAGCCGCACCGCCGGATCGGCCTGCGGCGCGTGGTCGGCGGTCGCGCGGATCATCGCCTCCGACCGGGACAGGAGGTCCGGATCCGCGGCCGTCCCGGCGCAGGTTCGCAGCAGGGCGGCGCTGCGCGCCTCGTTGTCCGGCCGGGCCGGATCGTAGATCGCGTCGTGGAAGACGATCGCGAGATCGATCGCGTCGTGGACCGGGCCGGCGAAGGACGCGTGCGGGCGCACCGCGTCGTGCCCGTCGAGCAGCGCCGCGACGTGGCGCCAATCGTGGTAGTGGCGCGCGGCCCCGCCGTAGCCGGCATCGAGCGCCCGCCACGCCTCGTCGATCCCGACGGGACCGACCGCACGGGTCCACAGGGCCTGGAAGCGGCCGCGAAGGTCGGCGGGCACGGCGGGGGTCTCCGTCCGGACAATCGGCCCTGCCCTTACCCCGGCCGCGGGCGGGGGCTCAACAGTCGAGGGTCGTGTCGCGCTCCCACTGGGTCAGGTGGCGGCAGTAATCGTCCCATTCCGAGCGCTTGAGCTTGAGGTAGCTCGGCACGAAGGCGCCGAGCGCCTCGTTGAGGACGGGGCTCGCCTCCAGCGCGCGCAGGGCGTCGAGCAGGTTGAGCGGCAGGCGCTTGACGCCCTCCACGCTGTGCCCGTCGGTGTACATGTTGATGTCGAGGCGCTGGCCCGGATCGCGCTTCTGACGGATGCCGTCGAGGCCGGCGGCGAGGATGCCCGCCTGGAGCAGATAGGGATTGGCCGCCCCGTCGGCGAGACGGAACTCGAAGCGCCCGCCGTCGGGGATGCGGATCATGTGGGTGCGGTTGTTGCCCGTATAGGTCACGGTGTTGGGCGCCCAGGTCGCCCCCGAGGTGGTGCGCGGCGCGTTGATGCGCTTGTAGGAGTTCACGCACGGATTCGTCAGCGCGGCGAGCGCATCGGCGGAGTGGATCAGGCCGCCGATGAAGTGGTAGCCGATCTGCGACAGGCCGATCTCGTCCGAGCGGTCGGCGAAGACGTTCTGGCCGTCGCGCCAGAGCGAGACGTGGGCGTGGCAGCCCGAACCGGTCAGGTCCATGAAGGGCTTGGGCATGAAGGTCGCGCGGAAGCCGTGCTTCTCGGCGATCGAGCGGGTCATGTACTTGAAGAAGGCGTGCCGGTCGGCGGTGATCAGGGCGTCGTCGTAGTCCCAGTTCATCTCGAACTGGCCGTTCGCGTCCTCGTGGTCGTTCTGGTAGGGCTTCCAGCCCAGACTCAGCATCGCGTCGCAGATCTCGGTGATCACCTCGTAGCGGCGCATCAGGGCCGACTGGTCGTAGCAGGGCTTGGTCTGCTTGTCGGCGGTGTCGGCGGGCTCCGAGCCGCAGGGCGTGATCAGGAAGAACTCGCACTCGACGCCGCTCTTCATCTGCAGCCCCTCGCGGGCCGCCTCCTTAATCAGGCGCTTGAGGATGTTGCGCGGGCCCTGCTCGACCGCCTGGCCGCCCATGACGAGGTCGGCGGGCAGCCAGCCGACCTCCGGCTTCCAGGGCAGCTGGATCAGCCCCTCCGGGTCGGGCATGGCCAGGAGGTCGGCGTCGGCCGGGCTCATGTCGAGCCAGGTGGCGAAGCCGGCGAAGCCCGCGCCGTTGCGGCAGGTGCTGGCGATGGCGGCCGCCGGCACCAGCTTGGCGCGCTGGGTGCCGAACAGGTCGGTGTAGGAGACGAGGAAGTACTTGATGCCGCGTTCCCGGGCGGCGACTTCGAGTTCGTGCGTCATTGCAAGAATCCTCCCGGCTTGGTGGTTCGGCCCCATCGCCACAAAAGAAACAGGGCCGCCCTCGACGCCTCGGGAGCGGCCCTCGCAGATCACATGCCGGACGCCGTCGGGTTCTTGCCCGGAATCCAGCTGGTGCCGGCGAGCGGCACCTGCGCCATCGCCGCGGCCTCGATGGTGAGCGCCACCAGATCCTCCGGTTCGAGGTTGTGCAGGTGGCTCTTGCCGCAGGCGCGGGCGATGGTCTGGGCCTCCAGCGTCATCACCGCGAGGTAGTTGGCGAGCCGGCGGCCGGCGAGTTCCGGATCCAGGCGCTTCGAAAGCTCCGGATCCTGAGTCGTGATGCCGGCCGGGTCCTTGCCCTCGTGCCAGTCGTCGTAGGCGCCGGCGGTGGTGCCGAGCGCCTCGTACTCCGCCTGCCAGCGGGGATCGTTGTCGCCGAGCGCGATCAGGGCGGCGGTGCCGATGGCGACCGCGTCGGCGCCGAGTGCCAGCACCTTGGCCACGTCGGCGCCGGAGCGGATGCCGCCGGAGACGACGAGCTGCACCTTGCGGTGGAGGCCGAGATCCTGCAGCGCCTGGACGGCGGGGCGGATCGCGGCGAGCGTCGGGATGCCGACATGCTCGATGAACACGTCCTGGGTCGCGGCGGTGCCGCCCTGCATGCCGTCGAGCACCACCACGTCGGCGCCGGACTTGGCCGCCAGCGCGGTGTCGTAATAGGGACGCGAGGCGCCGACCTTGACGTAGATCGGCTTCTCCCAATCGGTGATCTCGCGCAGCTCCTCGATCTTGATCGCGAGGTCGTCCGGCCCGGTCCAGTCCGGGTGGCGGCAGGCGGAGCGCTGATCGACGCCCGGCGGCAGGCAGCGCATGCCGGCGACGCGCTCGGTGATCTTCTGGCCGAGCAGCATGCCGCCGCCGCCGGGCTTGGCGCCCTGGCCGATGACGACCTCGATGGCGTCGGCCTTGCGCAGGTCGTCCGGGTTCATGCCGTAGCGGGACGGCAGGTACTGGTAGACCAGGGTCTTGGAGTGGCCGCGCTCCTCCGGTGTCATGCCGCCGTCACCGGTGGTGGTGGAGGTGCCGGCGATGGTGGCGCCGCGCCCGAGGGCTTCCTTGGCGTTGGCCGAGAGCGAGCCGAAGCTCATGCCGGCGATGGTGACCGGCGTCTTCAGGTGGATCGGCTTGCTCGCAAAGCGGGAGCCGAGCACCACCTCGGTGCCGCAGCGCTCGCGGTAGCCCTCCAGCGGGTAGCGGCTGATCGAGGCGCCGAGGAACAGGAGGTCGTCGAAATGGGGCAGCGCGCGCTTCGCGCCGGCGCCGCGGATGTCGTATATGCCGGTCGCCGCGGCGCGGCGGATCTCGGACATCACGTCGGGGGTGAAGGTCGCCGACAGGCGCGGCTTGGTGCGCGGCGTGTCCTTGCGGTGCTCGGCCATCAGTAGGCTCCGGCGTTGTCGACGTGGAAGTGGTAGAGGGTGCGGGCCGAGCCGTAGCGGCGGAACTCGCTCGGGTTCACCTCCCCGGCGAGGCCGGCGGCGGCGAGCTTGTCGGCGATTTCCCGCAGGTGCTCGTCGCGCATGGGCTTCTCGACGCAGTCGGCGCCGAGGCTTTTGACCGAGCCGCGCACGTAGAGCTTCGCCTCGTAGAGGGAGTCGCCCAGGGCCTCGCCCGCGTCGCCGAGCACGGTGAGCGTGCCGGCCTGGGCCATGAAGGCCGACATGTGGCCGATCGAGCCCTTCACGACGATATCGACGCCCTTCATCGAGATGCCGCAGCGGGCCCCCGCATTGCCGTCGATGATGAGCATGCCGCCATGCGCCGTGGCGCCGGCCGACTGGCTGGCATCGCCCCGCACGTGGACGAGGCCGGAGATCATGTTCTCGGCCACCCCCACGCCCGCATTGCCGTTGACGAGAACGGTGGCGAGCTTGTTCATGCCGGCGCAATAGTAGCCGACATTGCCCTCGATCTCGACCGAGACCGGCGCGTCGAGCCCGGCGGCGATGGCGTGGCGACCGTCCGGACCGGTGACGGTCCAGTGGGTCTCGTTGGTGTCGGGCCGCAGGGCGTGCAGGGCCCGGTTCAGCTCGCGCAGGGGCGCGGATCGCAGGTCGAAGCTCGGCATTACTGGCGCTCCCCGGAGGCGTGATCGGCGCTGTTGCGCTCCCACGCGTAGACCTTGGCCGGCTCGGGTTCGAACACGCGGGCGGTGTCGATGCCGGGCAGGCCGACCAGCGCCCGGTACTCGGAGCCGAAGGCGACGTAGTCGTCGGTCTCGGCCATCACGGCGGGCTTGCAGGCGATCGGATCGCGCACCACGGCGAAGCCGTTCTCGGTGCCGACCACGAAGGTGAAGAAGCCGTCGAGGTCGGTCAGGCTCGATTCGAGCGCCTGCTTCAGCGAGGCGCCCTCGCGCATGCGCCAGCTGAGGTAGCCGGCGGCGACCTCGGTGTCGTTCTGGGTGGCGAAGCTCAGGCCCTCGTGCCGGAGGCGGCGGCGCAGGTCGTTGTGGTTCGACAGCGAGCCGTTGTGGACGAGGCACTCGTCGGTGCCCGTCGAGAACGGGTGGGCGCCGTTGGTCGTCACCGCGCTCTCGGTGGCCATGCGGGTGTGGCCGATGCCGTGGGTGCCGGACATGTTCTCGAGCGCGAAGCGCTCGGCGACGGAGGCCGGCAGGCCGACCTCCTTGTAGATCTCCATGCGGCGGCCCGCGCTCACCACGTCGATGCCGGGGGCGTTGGCCTTGAGCCAGGCGCGGATGTCGTCCTCGCGCTCCGCGGGCACGGCGAGGACGGTGTGGGTGTCGCGCTCGGTCGCGTCGGCCGAGAGGGACAGCGCCGTCTCCATCTTCGCGACCGCCTCGCGCAGGGCCGCCGCGCCGGGGCCGCGCAGGGTCAGCTTCACCGAAGCCGAACCCGGGACGCCGTCCGAGCCGTAGACCGCGAAGCCCGCGCTGTCGGGGCCGCGATCGGTCATCGTCTCCAGCATCTTGGACAGCATCGCGCCGAGCTGCGGCTCAAGCTTCGGATTCTTGAGGAATAGTCCGACAATACCGCACATCGGCGTCGCCCCGTCCGTTCGTTCCCTTGGGAAAGTGATCGCACGGTGCTGCGGCGCCGTCAACTTTCAAGCACGAAAATTTCCTGTCATGAAACGATCCGGGGTCGGCCACGCCGAGGCTGCTCCGTCTCGGGTGCCGCGACGCGCCGGTTCACATCAGCCGTCCGCCGTCATCGCGAGACGACGCCGAAGCGACCTAGGGCGCAACCTGTCCGGACAGGTCGCGCCGTCTGGATGGCTTCGCTTCCGCTCGCCCAACGGTGTGAGACGGACGAATCGCTCGACCGGCACTCAAGCCTCCGCCCGCCGCTGCCGTCGCCGCTCGGCCCGCGACAGCTCGTCCGCGCTCGCGAAACCCGTCGCGGTGGCGATCTCGGCGCGGCTCAGCGCGCTCTCGCGGCCGAGCTGGTGCGCCCGGTCGAGACGGAGGGCGAGGTAGTGCCGGTGCAGCCCGCGCCCGAGGCCGTCGCGGAACAGGCGCTCCAGCTGCCGCACCGAGACGCGGGCGAGATCGGCCAGGGCCTCGCGGGTGAGCGGGGTTTCGAGGTTCGCCTCCATCGCCGCGAGCACCCGCAACAGGCGCGGGTCGCGCACGCCGAAGCGCTGGCGCAGATCCATCCGCTGCGGGCTCAGGCCCTCGCGGATCTGGTTGTGCAGGAACCAGTCGCTGACGCCCGCGGCGAGCCCGGCGCCGTGGTCGCGGCCGATCAGGTCGAGCATCAGGTCCAGCGCCGCGATGCCGCCGGAGCAGGTGATTCGGTCGCCCTGGATCTCGAACAGCGAGCGAACCACGTCGATCTCGGGGTAGCGCTCCTCGAAGGCCGGGACGTGCTCCCAGTGCAGCGTGCAGCGGCGCCCGGCGAGAAGGCCGGCACGGGCCAGCAGGTAGGGGCCGCCGGAGATGCCGCCGAGGGTCACGCCGTGGCGGGCGAGGCCGCGCAGCCACGCGAACAGGGACGAATCGTCGAACGCCGCCGGGTTGCCGCCAGCGCAGACGAAGACGCGGTCGGCGGGGATTCCCTCCGCGCCCACGGTGACGTCGGTGAGGATGCCGAGCCCGTTCGAGGCCTGCACCAGCCCTCCGCCGGGCGCGGCGTGCCACCAGCGATAGAGCTCGCAGCCCGACAGGGTGTTGGCGGCGCGCAGGGGCTCGACCGCCGCGGTGTAGGCCATCAGCGGAAAGTCCGGCACCAGCACGAACCCGACCGTCCGCGGCGCGGGGGTTTCCGCCCGCGGGGGTTTTCGCCCGGGTCGGGTGCGTCCGGTCGGTTCGTCAACGTCACGCATTTCTGCGCGATCTGCCGGAATCATGTCGCGAAATGCAAGCCCGCCGCTTGCGCCGTCGGCTAACTCTGGAGCGTCAGACGCGAGAATCCTTCGGCGAAGAGCGGATCACCCCATGCGCTATTCCCTGTTCAGTGTCCTGGGGCAGGCCCTGCGCGGCCAGCGGGACTGGACCCCGCAATGGCGCGACGCCGCCCCGCAGGAGGCCTACGACGTGGTGATCGTCGG
>NZ_BPRD01000083.1 GCF_022179745.1 Methylorubrum podarium | reverse complement strand
CCGCGAGGCGGTGAAGGGCGTCGACGAGGTCTACAACCTCGCCGCCGACATGGGCGGCATCGGCTACATCTCCGGCGCGCACGCCTCGATCACCTTCAACAACACGATGATCAGCGCGCAGATGCTGAAGGCCGCCTTCGACGCCAAGGTCGAGCGGTTCCTGTTCTCCTCCTCGGCCTGCGTCTACCCGCAGCACCTGCAGGACGTGCCGAGCGTGATCCCGCTGAAGGAGGAGGATGCCTTCCCGGCCGCCCCCGAGGAGGGCTACGGCCTGGAGAAGCTCTACACGGAGAAGCTCTGCCAGTACTTCACCGAGGATTACGGCTTCCCGACCCGCTCCGTCCGCTTCCACAACGTCTACGGGCCCTACGGCACCTACGACGGCGGCAAGGAGAAGGCGCCGGCCGCGCTCTGCCGCAAGGTCGCGCGCACGCCCGACGGCGGCACCATCGACATCTGGGGCGACGGCCAGCAGACCCGCTCGTTCATGTACGTCGATGACTGCGTCGAGGGCATCTACCGCATCATGCAGTCGAACTATTCCGGGCCGCTCAACCTCGGCACGGACGAGCTCGTCAACATCAGCGGCCTCGTCGATCTCGTGGCCGAAGCCGCCGGCAAGACGATCCACAAGTCGTTCGACCTGAGCAAGCCGCAGGGCGTGCGCGGGCGCAACAGCGACAACACCCTCCTGCGCGAGACCCTGGGCTGGGAGCCCGGCATCCACCTGCGCGAGGGTCTCAAGCCCACCTATGCCTGGATCGCGGCGCAGATCCAGGAGGCCCAGCACGAGGCGCAGCGGGAGGCGGACGCCGCCCCTAGGCAGGCCGCCGAGTAGGCCGGCCGAACTCCGTCCCTCCCCGCAGGTACTGCAGCGCGAGCGAGCCCATGCCGGACGTCGATGTTGCCAATACCGGCATCCTGCCGGCCGGGGGCCCCGGCTGGCAGGAGCGCGTCAAAGGGCGCGTGCAAGAGAGCCTGCAAGGGAGCTTGCAGGAGCGTCTGCAGGAGCGCGTCGGAGCCGCCCGATCCGGCTCCGAGGCGACCGCCTGGGCCCGGCGCCGGATCGTCACCGGAGCCCTCGTCCGCGGCGATGCCGCCGCCGTCCTCGCCGCCTGCGCGGGAAGCCTGCTCGTCATGGCGGCGGCCGGGGCGCTCCCCGGCCTCGCGCCGGCCACGCTGGCCGGCTGGTGCGCCCTGCAGATCGCCGCCCTGGCGCTGTGCGGCCTCTACGGGCCGATCGAGGCGGAGCCGATCGAGCGGCTGCGGCGCCGCGGCCTCGCCGCCGCCCTCGCGTTCGGCGCCGCCGTGCTGGTCGGCGGCAGCCCCTCGCCGTGGCTCTGGACCGCCGCCGGAATCGCCGCCCTCCTCTCGATCCCGTTCGGGCATTACGCGGAGGGGTTCGTGCGTGCGCGGCTCGTCCGGCGGGGCGTGTGGGGGGCGGCGACCATCGTCTACGGCCAGGGCGCGGCCGAGCTCGCCCGCAGCCTCGCCGCGCGGCCCGAACTCGGCCTGCGGCCGGTCGGGATCGTCCGGGAGCCCGTGAGCGGACTCGAGCCCTTCCGCGCCGCCGCACCGTCGGGGCCGGCGGAGGAGGAAGGCGGGGCCGAGCGGATGGCGGAGCTGCTGGCGACGGCCGAGGTCGCCCTCTGCACGCCGGGCGAGCGCGAGCCCGGACGCTTCGCCTGGCTGACCCGGCATCCGTTCCGGCAGGTCATCGTGGCGCACCAGGCGCCGGAGGTGGAGACCGTGCGCCTCCAGACCCGCTGCCTCGGCCCCATCGTCGGGCTCGTGGTGCGCCGGGCGATCTTCTTGCCGCACAACCTGCGCCTCAAGCGCGCGGTCGATCTCGCCGTGACGCTGCCCGCGCTGATCCTGTTCGGGCCGCTGATCGGCGTGCTCGCCCTCGCGGTGAAGCTCGCCGACCCGGGACCCGCCTTCTACGTCCAGCCCCGCGTCGGGCGGGATGGCCGCACCATCCGCGTGTACAAGCTGCGCAGCATGTTCCGCGACGCGGAGGCGCGGCTCGCCGGCCACCTCGCCGCCGACGAGGCCGCCCGGCGCGAGTGGGACCGGTTCTGCAAGCTGCGCGACGATCCGCGCGTCCTGCCCGGCATCGGCGGCTTCATCCGGCGCACCAGCCTCGACGAGCTGCCGCAGCTCCTCAACGTGCTGCGCGGCGACATGAGCGTGGTCGGGCCCCGGCCCTTTCCGGCCTACCACACCGAGCGGTTCGGTCCCGCCTTCCAGGCGCTGCGGGCGAGCGTGCCGCCGGGCCTGACCGGGCTGTGGCAGATCTCCGCCCGCAGCGACGGCGACCTCGCGGTCCAGGAGCAGCAGGACAGCTTCTACATCCGCAACTGGTCGATCTGGATCGACCTGTACATCCTCCTCGAGACGGTGCCGGCGGTGCTCACCGCCAAGGGCGCCCGCTGACGAGGGTCCGGAAGAGGGTCCGGCGGCCCTCTTCCCCCGATGCGCTTCCCTTTCGATCCCGATGCAGGCGTGACCCATGGACCCGTTCCACGAAGCCGAGCCGTCCGGCGGCCGGCCCTCGCTCACCGCCCATTACGAGGCCGTCACGGGGCACGCCCTCGCGGTGCTCTGGCGCCGGCGGATCATGATCGCCGCGATCGCCGGGCTCTCGGCGCTGGCGGCCGGCGCGGCCTCGCTGGCCCTGCCGCCGAGCTACACCGCCGAGGTGCTGCTCCAGTTCGATTTCGGCCAGACCCAGGACGTGCGCGGGACCGGCAAGTCGGGCCCGCAGATCGCCCTGGAGCCGGCCTCGGTGGTGGAGAGCGAGGCGCGCATCATCCGCTCCTTCGCCATCGCGCAATCCGTGGCGGCCCGGCTCGAGACCGAGTCGGGTGAAGCGGAGCACGCCGCCAAGGAGCCGCAGCCCGCGGGATGGGTCGCCTCCCTGCGCCAGGCGCTCGAAAACCGGGTCCAGGCCGCGCTGCCCGCGCCTTCCGGCCCTCGCCAGGACGGGGCTACGCAGCAGGAGACCGAGCGGGACGCGCAGGCCGCGCGGCTCCTGCGCGGGCTCACCGTCGGCAACGACGCCAAGGCCTACCTGATCACCATCGGCTACCGCGATCGCGATCCCCGGCGGGCGGCGGAGACCGCCAACACCTTCGCCACCGAGTACCTCGCCCGCAAGATGCAGGCGGCCTCGCTCGCCACCGAGCGGGCGAGCCGCTGGTACGCCGAGCAGATCCAGGTCTCGCGCGGCGAACTCGCCCGCCTGGACGGCGAGATCGATGCCTTCCGCAAGCGCACCGGCTTCGTCGAATCGGTGCGCGAGGGCGTGGACCTGCGCGAGCAGCAATTGCGCGATGCCCTCTCCGAATTGTCCAGCGCCACCGCCAAGCGGCTGGCGGAGGAGGCGCGGCTGCAGCGCGCCGGGGACGTGATGCGCTTCGGCGGCGTGCCGAACGCCGCCGACACGACGATCTCGCCGGTGATCCAGCAGATGCTGGCCGACGACAGCAAGCTGCGCCAGGAGCTGGAGCAGCTCACCGCCGTCTCCGGCGACAACCACCCCAGCGTGCTGCGCCTCAAGGCCGCGATCGCCGCGCTCCAGCAGCGGCTCCAGATCCGCATGGCCGAGGTGCTGAAGCTGGTGGAGGTCGATCTCGGCGCCGCCCGCAGCCTCGAAGCCTCGGCCGAGGCGCGGGTCGCGACGGTGCGCCGCTCGCTCATCGAGAGCAAGGCGCTCGAAGCCAAGCTGCGCGCGCTCCAGGCCGACGCGACCGCCGCCCGCGACCGCCTGCGCGTCCTCGACGAGGGCTACCAGACCGCCAACGCCCTGAGCGAGCTCAAGCCGGTGATGGCGCAGATGCTGGCGCCGGCCAAGGTGCCGACCCTGCCCACCGGCCCCGGCCTCGGCCTCGTGCTCGGGCTGGGCCTGTTCGCCGGCGCCGGTGCCGGCTCGGTGCTGGCGCTCGCCCTCGACCGCCGCGACCGGGGCTACCGCAGCCA
>NZ_BPRD01000082.1 GCF_022179745.1 Methylorubrum podarium | reverse complement strand
GTCGAGGCGGCCGAGCGCCTGGACGAGGCCGAAGCCGGTCTCGCCGTCGTAGCCGACCACGTAGGCCGGCACCGAGCGCCCGTCCTGCGTGGTGAGCCAGACGCTGTCGGCCTCCAGCACGAGGTAGCCGATGGTGAGCACCAGCCCGTCCTCGCGGATCACCACGCCGTTGCCCGCCCGCTCGGTGCCGAGCGTCTCCGCCGTGAAGGCGTCCGCCGGCACGCGGCTGGAGAGGGAGACGACCGAGGTCAGCGCCCGCTCCAGATCGTAGGCGTAATCGCCGGCCTTCGGCTGCAGGGCGGCCGGGATCCTGAACTCGCCGTGCGCGGACATGGGCTTCGATTTCCCTGCACCCCGCCCCTGAAGCCGCCCGCGGAAGACCTCCGCGGAACGGCTCCGATCCGGGCTGACGGGCGGTGCTCCCGACACAGATAGGCGGCGCACATCACCCCGACACCCACCCGGCGCCGCGTCGAATGGCGCCCGCAATCATGGTCGGGTGGTCGTGGACCGGAAACCGGGAAGCCCACCGGGGACGATGCCCTCGCCCCGGGCAGCCCGTGCCGCCCTTCGGACGGCGATTCCCCGAAAACGGATGAAGCCGCCCGGCCTCGCGGCCGGACGGCTTCGATCGTCCGAAGGTCGGGGACGCAGCGCGTCCCCGCCCCGTGTGATCAGTACTTGCGAACCAGCGGGGCCGGAGCCGGGGCCGCGGCCGCCACCGGGGTGTAGAGCGGGGCGACGATGCGGAACCAGCCGTCGGTGCTCTCGGCCACACCGGCCGAGGTCACGACGTCGCGGGCGACGTAGGCCTGAACCGAGAACGGTCCGAAGTCGTAGCCGATGAGGCCGCCGAGGGCGAACCGGCCACCGCGACCGATGCGGCTGGTCGGGTCGTTCACGAAGGCGAGCAGGTTCGGGTCGAGGTTGACCGTGCCGTAGCCGATGGCGCCGATCTCGAACTTGCCGAACTTCTTGGTCGCGGTCAGGTCGATGTTGAACGCGTCCGAGATCTGCACCGGGCCGAAGAAGGCCGGGATGCCGTTCGGGCCGTTGAAGCGGCTGGGGGAGTCGTAGAAGTTGTAGGTCAGGTTGGCGGTCAGGTTCCAGCCGTCGCCGGTGTAGCTGATGGCGCCGCCGACGCGGTAGGTGTTGGAGGCCAGGATGTTCAGGCCGCCGCCGCGACCGGCGTTGAGCTCGTTGAGGTACGAACCGCCGAGCAAGCTGACGCCGATGTTGCCGCCGAGATCGAACGCCCAGATCGCGCCGACGAAGGTGCCGACGTTGATCGAGGTGTCACGGCCGCCCGCGGCGCGGCTGAAGGTGAACACGGTCGGGGGGGCCACGACGAACTCGAGGCGGCCGCCGAACGGCACGAAGGGGGTCGCCCACACCAGGATCGGCACGTTGACGGCGGTGTCGACCGAGATCGCGTCCGGCCCGTCGGGGCTGCGATAGGTGAAGGTGTTGATGGCGTAGATGCCTTCGGGGAGCGGCGCGCCGACGGCCAGACCGACCTGCTCACCGGGAACCGTGGTCGTCTGCGCCTGGGCGACGGTCGCCGTCATTCCGGCCGTGAGCGCGATCGCGCCCGCGGCGAGCCAGTTCTTCATCATTTTTCTCGTTCCTTCCCAAGGATTTCAGGCGTCCGCCCCGTAGCGCCCGCATCCCTCTCGCCTCCCTCTCTCCCCAGAGCGGGTTGGCTGGCGTGATGCCGGTGCCCCCTACGGCCGCACCTCAAGTCTCGACGTCGGGAACTATTCTACAGACCGGCCGCGAAAGACAGGGGATTGCCTTCAATCTCGGCAGTTCGGATCTCACCGTTGCGCAAAAGTCGCATTTTCGCTGCGGAGCAACCAAGCCCTTAACGATCCCTTAACGCACGCATTCTTGGCGCGATGGCCTGCCGCGGGCCGGATCTAGGCGAAATAGTACATTGTCCTCAAGCGATTGACCCTAGCATTTGACCGGGATGGTCAGGCAGGGCGGGCCGTGCAATTGCGCAAGTGCGAAGGCGGCGCCGGGCTCCCGCCGGACGCCGATCCCGCGCCGGGGCGGGCCGAACGGAGCCCCGCGGCCCTCGAATCGCCGTCCCGCGCCACGGCCCCGGCCGGGCAGGCGTCGGCCGGATTCGCCGCCTACTCGGCGGCCTGCCGGCCCGCGGCCGCCCCGCGACGGCGCGGCGCGGCGCCCGCCTTCGGCTGAGCCTTCGCGGGCTTGGCCGTCGCCTTCGGCGCCTTCCCGGCGGGCCGGCGCGCCAGCACCTCGCGCAGGAAGCGGCCGGTATGGCTCGCCGTGCTCGCGGCGATCTCCTCGGGCGTGCCCTGCGCCACCACCTGGCCGCCGCCGTCGCCGCCCTCGGGGCCCATGTCGATCACCCAGTCGGCGGTCTTGATGACCTCGAGGTTGTGCTCGATCACCACCACGGTGTTGCCCTGCTCGACCAGCTCGTGCAGCACCTCCATCAGCTTGGCGACGTCGTGGAAGTGCAGGCCGGTGGTCGGCTCGTCGAGGATGTAGAGGGTGCGGCCGGTCGCCCGCTTCGACAGCTCCTTGGACAGCTTCACCCGCTGTGCCTCGCCGCCCGAGAGCGTCGTCGCCTGCTGGCCGACATGGACGTAGTGCAGGCCGACCCGGGCCAGCGTCTCCATCTTCTCGCGGATGGAGGGGACGGCCTTGAACAGGTCGGCGGCCTCCTCCACCGTCATGTCGAGCACGTCGGCGATGGACTTGTTGCGGTAGCGCACCTCCAGCGTCTCGCGGTCGTAGCGCTTGCCCTTGCACACGTCGCAGGTGACGTAGACGTCGGGCAGGAAGTGCATCTCGATCTTGATGACGCCGTCGCCCGAGCAGGCCTCGCAACGCCCGCCCTTCACGTTGAAGGAGAAGCGCCCGGCCTGGTAGCCGCGGGCCTTGGCCTCGGGGAGCCCCGCGAACCAGTCGCGGATCGGGGTGAAGGCGCCGGTATAGGTCGCCGGGTTCGAGCGCGGGGTGCGGCCGATCGGCGACTGGTCGATGTCGATGACCTTGTCGAGATGCTCCAGCCCCTCGATCCGCTCGAACGGGGCGGGGTGCTCCAGGGCGCCGTTGAGGCGCTTGGCCGCCGCCTTGTAGAGCGTGTCGATGACGAGGGTCGACTTGCCGCCGCCGGAGACGCCGGTGATGCAGGTGAAGGTGCCGAGCGGGATTTGTGCGGTGACGTCCTTCAGGTTGTTGCCTCGTGCCCCGACGACCGTGAGCATCCCGCGGCCGGGCTTGCGCCGCGCTTTCGGCGTGTGCACCGAGAGTTCGCCGGTCAAATACTTCGCCGTCAGCGAGGCCGGGTCCTTCAGGAGCTCCTCCGGCGTGCCCTGCGCCACGATCTCGCCGCCGTGGATGCCGGCGCCGGGGCCGACATCGACCACGTAGTCGGCCTGGAGGATCGCGTCCTCGTCGTGCTCGACCACGATCACCGAGTTGCCGAGGTCGCGCAGGCGCTTGAGGGTGCCGAGCAGGCGCTCGTTGTCGCGCTGGTGCAGGCCGATCGAGGGCTCGTCGAGGACGTAGAGCACGCCGGTCAGCCCCGAGCCGATCTGCGAGGCGAGCCGGATGCGCTGGCTCTCGCCGCCGGAGAGCGAGCCCGAGCCGCGGGCGAGCGTCAGGTATTCGAGGCCGACATCGACGAGGAAGGTCAGGCGGTCGCGGATCTCCTTCAGGATCCGGACCGCGATCTCGTTCTGCTTGTCGGTGAGCTTGCCCGAGATCTCGGAGAACCAGCGATGGGCCTCGCGCACCGAGAGCGCGGTGACCTCGCCGATGTCCTGCCGGTCGATCTTGACCGCGAGCGCCTCGGGCTTGAGCCGCTTGCCGGCGCAGGCGGCGCAAGGGGTGGCGCTCATGAAGCGGCCGATCTCCTCCCGGCTCGCGTCGCTCTCGGTCTCCTTGTAGCGCCGCTCCAGGTTCGGGATCACGCCCTCGAACGGCTTGTTGACCGAGTAGGAGCGCAGGCCGTCGTTGTAGTCGAACCGCACCGATTCCCTGGCCGTGCCGTAGAGGATCACGTCGCGCGCCTGCGCCGGCAGCGTCGACCACGCGACCGTGGTCTTGAAGCCGAAATGCTTGGCCAGCGCGTCGAGCGTCTGGTCGTAGTAGGGCGAGGTCGACTTGGCCCAGGGCGCCACCGCCCCGCGCTTGAGCGTGAGGCCCGCGTCCGAGATCACCAGTTCGGGGTCGATCCGCATCTCGTGGCCGATGCCGCCGCAGGTCGGGCAGGCGCCGAAGGGATTGTTGAACGAGAACAGCCGCGGCTCGATCTCGGGGATGGTGAAGCCGGAGACGGGGCAGGCGAAGCGCGACGAGAACGTGATTTTTCTGGGCGTCTCGCCCTCGGGCGTGTCGGCGAATTCGATGTCGGCGATGCCGTCGGCCAGCTCCAGCGCGGTCTCGAAGGAATCGGCAAGCCGCGAGGCGATGTCGTCGCGCACGACGATGCGGTCCACCACCACGTCGATGTCGTGCTTGAGCTTCTTGTCGAGCTTCGGCACGTCGTCGATCGGGTAGTACTCGCCGTCGATGCGCAGGCGCTGGAAGCCCTTCTTCTGGAACTCGGCGATCTCCTTGCGGTACTCGCCCTTGCGGCCGCGCACCACCGGCGCGAGCAGGTAGAGCCGCGTCTTCTCCGGCAGGTCGAGCACCCGGTCGACCATCTGGCTGACGGTCTGGCTCTCGATCGGCTCGCCGGTGGCGGGCGAGTAGGGGATGCCGACCCGCGCCCACAGCAGGCGCATGTAGTCGTAGATCTCGGTCACCGTGCCGACGGTGGAGCGCGGATTCTTCGACGTCGTCTTCTGCTCGATGGAGATCGCCGGCGAGAGCCCGTCGATCTGATCGACGTCGGGCTTCGACATCATCTCGAGGAACTGGCGGGCATAGGCCGAGAGCGATTCGACGTAGCGGCGCTGGCCCTCCGCGTAGATCGTGTCGAAGGCCAGCGACGACTTTCCGGAGCCCGACAGGCCGGTGAACACCACGAACTTGTCGCGGGGAATCGTCAGATCGACGTTCTTGAGATTGTGCTCGCGGGCGCCGCGCACCGAGATGACGCGGGTGTCGCGCGCGCGCTCACCGGCGGCGTCGAACAGGGCGGAGAGCCGTGCGTCGGTCTTTTCCTCGGTGGCGGCCGCGGTCTCGGCTTTGCGGGCTTTGGCTTTGGCCATGGACGACAAATTCTCTGCGACGATCCGGGCGACCCGATGCTCTGCCCGATCTGTTCGGGCGGGCAACGGGCGTGCCGCGCGCGAAGAACAGGTTCCGGGGGACGGAAGATGGGTTGCGGGCGGCCCGAAACCACTAGAACGGAACGAGTACGACGGCAATGCCGTCGTGAAACGTTCGCGCCGCCGCCACGGGGGCGGACGTTATAACCGAGGCGCGGACCTCCGGCCCGGCGGCGGACGGTTCGAGCACCACATACGCCATCCGGTTGATCGCTTCGGTCCTTTGCCGTCATGGCGCGGCTCAGCGAAAGCAATCCAGCGCGCGACCTGTCCGGACATGTCGAGCCGTGGGATCGGCCGGTTCCGGCAGCGCAGGATCGTCCGCACGGCCGACCGCGGCGGCCGCATCGAAGAACTTCCGGGCCACAAAGCTGGCAGAGGCCGGCATCGACACCGTCCCTTGCGGTGAAATGATCGTCGTTCTGCTTAAACTTTAAGCACATCTGTTTTGACGAAAGCTTTGTTTTACGTGCGATCGGCATCATCCCGGCCTCCTTTGATCCGGATCGTGCCGTCATGCGTTCGCGTGTTTCCTCGCCCGCCCTCCTCTCCGCCGCGATGCCCGCGTCCCTGCGCGCCCGCATCGTCGCGGTGGCGCTGATCCCCTGCCTCGCCTTCGGCGCGGTCGCGGGGGTGGCGGTGGCGGAGCGGGCGGAGCACGGCCGGGCGATGGCGCGGATGGAGGCGCTGACCGGCCTGTCGGTCCGGATCGGCGCCTTCGTCCACGAGGCGCAGAAGGAGCGCGGCGCCTCCAGCCTCTTTCTCGGCTCGAAGGGCAGCCAGTTCGCCCCGGAACTCGCCGCGCAGCGCAAGCTGACGGATGCGGCGCGCGCCGCCCTGATCGCGGATCTCGACGCCGCCGGCGCCGGAATGGACGCGGATTTCGCGCGCAAGGCGGCGGGCTTGCGCGAGAAGCTCTCCGGGATCGAGCGCCACCGCGGCGCGGTCGACCGGCTGGAGGCGGGCGTGCCGGCCAACCTCGCGGTCTATTCCGGCATCATCGCGGACGCCCTCGGAACCGTGCGCGGGGTGGCGCAGATCGCCGCCGACCCGGCCATCGGCGCCCGCGTCTCCGCCCTCTCCGCCTTCCTCTCGCTCAAGGAATTCGCCGGCCAGGAGCGGGCGGCGGCCTCCGCCGTCTTCGCCGCGGGGGCGATCGATCTCGCGGGCCTGCGCCGGCTCGCCGGCCTGGCCTCGGATCAGGCGACCTTCGAGGGCCTGTTCCGCGCCGCGGGGCACGCGGAGGCGATCGCCGCGCTCGATGCGGCCAACGCCTCGGAGGCGGCCCGCGAGGTCGGCCGGCTCCGCGGCCTCGCCCTCGCCACGGCGCCCGGCCAAGCGCTCGCCTTCACCGACGCCAAGGGCTGGTTCGGGCTCGCCACCCAGCGCATCGACGGGCTGAAGGGGATCGAGGACCGGCTGACCGCGGCCCTGGCGCGGGAGGCGGGGGCGGCCCGGTCGCGCGCCGAGCGCACGGTCCTGCTCTGGGCCGGGGCGGCGCTCGCCACCCTGCTGCTCTCGGTGGGGCTGGCCTTCGGCCTCGGCTCGGCGATCGCGCGCCCCTTGAGCCGGATGGCCCGGGCGCTCACCGCGATCGGGCGCGGAGAGACCGAGGTCGAGATCCCGGTGAAGGGTCCGGGCGAGCTGCGCGCCATCGCCGCGGCGGCCCTGGCCTTCCGCGACAGCGTGGCCGAGCGCGCCCGCATCCGTGCCGCCCAGGAGCGCGGCGCCGAGGAGGAGACCGCCCGCCGCCACGCGGCGATGATGGCGGTGGCCGACGGATTCGAGGCGCGGGTCGGCGGCATCGTCGAGGCGGTCTCGGCCGCCGCGCAGCAGCTGGAGGGCGCCGCCCGGGCGATGAGCACCGCGGCGGGCCAGACCTCGGCGCTGAGCGCCTCGGCCGCGCAGGCTTCGGCCCAGGCGGCGCGCTCCTCCGACGGCATCGCGGCGGCGACGGAGGAGCTGTCGGCCTCGATCCGCGAGATCTCCGCGCAGGTCGGCTCCTCGGCGCTGGCGGCGAGCGCCGCCGAGGAGGAGGCGGCCCGCACCGCCGGCGAGGTCGAGCGCCTCGCCGCGGCCGCGAGCGGCATCGGCCAGATCGTCGGGCTGATCTCGCAGATCGCCGGCCAGACCAACCTGCTGGCGCTCAACGCCACCATCGAGGCGGCCCGCGCCGGCGAGGCGGGACGCGGCTTCGCCGTCGTCGCCTCGGAGGTGAAGGGGCTGGCCGCCCAGACGGCGCGGGCCACCGACGAGATCGCCGGGCGGATGGCCGAGATCGAGGCCGCGACCGGCGCCTCGGTCTCCGGGATCACCGGCATCGCCCGCACGATCCGCGACCTGTCGCGGATCTCGGGCGACATCGCCGCCGCGGTCGAGCAGCAGGGCGCGGCCACCGCCGAGATCGCCCGCACCACGGTCGAGACCTCGGGCGGGGCGCGCCGCGCCTCGGACGACGTGGCGGGGGTGGCCCGCACCGCCGACGACGCCAGCACCGGCTCGGGCCAGGTGCTCGACGCGGCGAGCGACCTCGCCCGTCAGGCGACGGCCCTGCGCACGGAAGTCGGCGGCTTCCTGGCCCAGGTGCGGGCGGCGTGACGGCCGCGTGACGGGGACGGGGCGGGCAGAGCGCGTGGCCCGCCCGCTCGGCCTCAGCGCTTCTCGGCGATCATGAAGACGTTCGAGGGGGCGATCCGCTTCAGGAACGCCGTGCGGTGGTAGCTGATGTTGAAGGCGAGCAGCCGGCTCACCGCCGCGTCGAGCGCCACGTAGCCCCGGCGGGCGTAGAGATGGCCCGGAAGCACCTTGGCCGCGATCTTCGCCAGCGCGTTGGTCATGCAGGGGGCCTCCCGCACGATGTCGAAGCCGATGCGGTCGAGCCGGTCGTGCAGCCACGGCAGCGGCAGGCCGCGCTCGTTCTGCGTCAGGCCGTAGCGCGCCTTCGTCCAGTCGCCCATCGAGGTGATGGGCTCGCGGAAGACCAGGAGCCCGCCGGGCCTGAGGATGCGGTGCGCCTCGGCCAGCACGTGCGAGACGTTGGGGATGTGGTGGAGCACGCCGAGGCTCACGAACAGGTCGGCGCCGTCGTCGGGCAGCGGGATGTCGCCGGAGGGGAGCGGCTTGATGAAGGCGGCGGGGCGCCCGCCGATCCGGTCCCGCCACCACTCCTCGGCCGGCTCGATCCCGATGAAGCGGCCCACCCGGTCGGCCAGCGGCGCCACGTCGTCGCCCGCCGCGCAGCCGAGCGCGACGCAGGTGTCGAAGCGGCGCCCGCGCAGCCGGTCGAAGCCGTGGAAGGCGTTCAGCGCGTCGTACTCGTAGCTGTAGGCGCCGGACGCTTCGAGTTTGTAGACCTCGGTGGCGAGCTTGTAGAAGCCCTGCTCTTCCTGGGCGTACCAGCGCGCGATGTCCCCCGGCGCGAGATCGTCGCCGTAGAGAGCCGATCCGTCGAGATACTTGGCATCAACCGTCATGGCTCGACCGATCGTCTCGATGGAATCCGTTCGTCCGTGCCGCCCGTCCCGCTGATGATCCCTCGACCGTGCGAGCGGCACCGTTCCCTATAGGCACGTCCCGGACCCTGCGCATGGGTTTTGGCGGATTATGGTTCCCGCCGCCATCCGGGTGGAGTACGGGCCGATCCCGATCGGGGGCAGGGGAGCGTGATGCTCCTCGACAATGATGATGACGCATCGTCGAGGGGCCCTGCGGCTTGGTCCCAGAGCGCTCTCCGCCGAAGGGGATGCCGGTTCGGCGCAAGAGCGCGCGTCAAAACAAGACCTGAGAGCCGTGTCGATCGCAACCCGATCGGGAGCGGCTCTAGTGCCGCGCCTCGCCCTGGGCGGGGGTGTTGCCGACGGCGCTGACCTCTTCGGCGATCCGCGGCTCGACCTTGAGGTTCTGGCGCATGCTCTGGAGATGGTCGGTGACCACCAGCGTGTCGGGCTTGAGGCCCTTGAGCACGGCGGTGTTGTCGCCGTAGACGTCGCCGACCTCGATCGCGGTCATGTGGACGGTGCCGGCCTCGTCCACCGTCCAGACCACCTGCTGGTCGAGCTGGGCCGAGAGCGCGACCGTCGGCACGAGCAGGCGCTCCTGCCGGCCGACCTCGATGCGCGAGCGGACGAAGCGGCCGGGCAGGTAGCGCTCGTCGGCGTTGTCGAGCCAGGCCTGGATCAGGCGGCGGCCGGTCCGGGGATCGAAGCGGTTGTCGAGCCGGTAGATCGTGGCCCCGCGCACGGGCTCGCGCTGCACGTCGAGAAGCTGGACCTTCACCCGCCCCTCTCCTTGGGCCACCCGCACGGCCTCCGCATCCTCGGAGGAGAGCGCCATCTGCACGTCGATCGGGTTCACCTGCACCACGGAGACGAGGTTGGTCTGGTTCTCGATCACCATGTCGCCGAGATTGGTCATGGACAGGCTGGAGCGCCCGTCGAAGGGTGCGCGGATCACCGCGTATTCGAGGTTCAGCCGCTGACGGGCGATGGCGGCCTCCGCCTCGTCGAGCTTGGCGGTGGCGGTGGCGAGGTTCGACTGGTTCTGCTGGGCGCGCTGCTCGGTGGCAAAACCCTTGTCGGCGAGCTGCTCGGTGCGGTTCACCTCGGCCTGGGCGAAGTCGAGGGCGGCCTTGGCCTGGTTGCGCAACGCCTCGGCCGATTTGAGGGCGACCTCGAAGGGGCGCGGGTCGATGCGGAACAGCACCTGCCCCTTCTTGACGTGGCCGCCGGGCTCGAACGGACGCTCCACCACGAAGCCGCTCACCCGCGCCTGCAGCTCGGCGTCGCGGGGCGAGATGATCGTGCCGGTATATTCGAAGGCGACCGGCACGTCCTGGCGGCTGGCGCGCACCGCCCGCACCGCGAGGCGCGGCTCCTCCTTCTGGCGCTTGGTCTCGGCGCGGCTCGCCGTCTTGAAGTGGTGGGCGAGGAAGCCGGGGATCGGGTGCCCCATCCCCCACCACGCGCCCGCGGCGATCCCGAGCGTGCCGACGACGAGGCCGGTGATGACGAAGCCGACGCCTTGGCGCACGAGAACGATTCTCCGAAAGCGGGACGCGCCGGCCCGGCTTCCTCCGGGCGCGACACCGGAGGGAACACGCGGAGTCCCAAGACGTTGCACGCGGGTCCTTCACGTCCACGTTGAATTCTCGGAGCCGGTCCCTCGAATGTTCGCCACGTTCGTCGACCGGCCGATCCTCGCGAGCGTGATCTCCGTCATCGTCACGGTGATCGGCCTCGTCGCCGGGCTGACGCTGCCGGTGGCGCAGTACCCCGAGATCGCCCCGCCCATCATCAACATCCAGGCGACCTATCCCGGCGCCTCGGCCCAGCAGGCCTACGAGTCGATCGCGATCCCGGTGGAGCAGGAGATCAACGGGGCGCCCAACCTGATCTACATCCAGTCGACGTCCTCGACCGACGGCAGCGTCTCGATCGACGCCACCTTCGAGGTCGGCTCGAACCTCGACGCCGCGGCGGCGGAGGTGCTGACCCGGTCGAGCCGCGCCGAGGCCAAGCTGCCGGAGGCGGTGCGGGCGCAGGGGCTGGAGATCCAGAAATCGTCGCGCCAGCGGCTCGGCAACGTCGTGCTCTACGCCGACGAGAGCACCGGCTTCGACGAGCTGTTCCTGGCCAACTACGCCGAGACCCAGGTCATCAAGCCCCTGCGCCGGGTCACCGGCATGGGCCGCATCCTGAACTTCTCCAACATGCGCTACGCCATGCGCATCTGGCTCGACCCGGCCAAGATGGAGGCGCTCTCCCTCTCGACCGAGACGGTGCTCCAGGCGGTCCAGGCGCAGAACGCGCAGGTGACGACGGGCTCGCTCGGCAAGCTGCCGATGGAGCGCGCCACGCCGTTCGAGCTGCAGCTCGTCACCAAGGGCCGGCTGATGAAGCCCGAGGAGTTCGGCAACATCGTCCTGCGGGCCAACCCCGACGGCTCGGTGGTGCGCGTCTCGGATGTCGGCCGGGTGGAGCTCGGCTCGGAGCAGTACGGCGTCACCTCGAACTTCGACGGCAAGCCCTCGGCGACGCTGGGCATCTTCCAGAACCCCGACGCCAACGCCGTCGACGTGATGAACGGGACGCGCGCCACCATGGCGGACCTCGCCAAGCGCTTCCCCCCCGGCCTGCACTACGCCATCGCCCTCGACTCCACCGAGTTCGTCAAGGAGGCGATCTACGAGGTGGTGCGGACCCTGGTCGAGGCGATCCTGATCGTCACGGTCGTCACCTACCTCTTCCTGCAGAACTGGCGCGCCACCCTGATCCCGACCATCGCCGTGCCGATCGCGCTGATCGGCACCTTCGGGCCGATGGCGCTGCTCGGCTTCTCCTTCAACACGCTCAGCCTGCTCGGCCTCGTCCTCGCCGTCGGCCTCGTGGTGGACGACGCGATCATCGTCGTCGAGAACACCGAGCGGCTGATGGCGGAGGGCATGGAGCCGAAGCCCGCCTCCCGCGAGGCGGTCAACGAGATCGGCGGCCCCGTCATCGCGACGACGCTGGTGCTCGCCGCCCTGTTCGTGCCGGTGGCCTTCATCCCCGGCCTGACCGGTCAGCTCTACAACCAGTTCGCGCTGACCATCGCCATCTCGGTGCTGATCTCGGCGGTCGTCTCGCTGACCCTGACGCCGGCCCTGTGCGGCCTGCTCCTGAAGCCGCACGGGCCGCGGAAGACGCGCTGGTGGCGCAAGCCGCTCGAGGGGTTCAACCGCGCCCTGGAGCGCTCGGCCGACTTCGTCGCCCGCACGATCGGATGGCTCGCCCGCCACGTCGTCCTGACGCTCGTCGCCTTCGCGCTGTTCGCCGGCGCCACGGTGATGCTGCTGATGCAGCGCCCCACCGGTTTCGTGCCGGACGAGGACCAGGGCTACCTCTACGCGGAGGTGGCGATGCCGCTCGGCGCCTCGGTGCAGCGCACGGAGGCGATGAACGCCCGCTTCGGCGCGGCGCTCCGCGCCCGCGACGACGTTGATCACACCATCGGCGTCAGCGGGCGCTCCTTCCTCGCCGACACGGTCGCCCCGTTCTACGGCTTCAACATCCCCGTGATGAAGCCCTGGGACGAGCGCACGACCACGGTCGACGACCTGATCCGCGACATGGAGGAGCGCTTCAAGCACGATCCCGACGGCCAGGTACGCATCGCCAACCCCTCGCCGCTGCCGGGGCTCGGCTCCCGCGGCGGCCTGACGCTGGAGATCCAGGACCGCTCCGGCAATGGCGGCCTCGGCCTGGCGCGGACGGCCACCGACTTCATCGAGAAGATCCGGGCGCTCCCGGGCGTGTCGAGCGCGACGCCGACCACCGACTGGGGCGTGCCGCAGCTGCGCCTCGACATCGACCGGGCCAAGGCCGAGCAGCTCGGCGTGCCGCTGGCGCGGCTGTTCGAGGCGCTCGGCACCTATGTCGGTTCGAGCTTCGTCAACCTCTTCAACCGGTTCGGCTTCGTCTACCAGGTCTATGTCCAGAGCGACGCCTCCGGGCGGCGCCTGTTCCAGGATCTGGAGGCGCTCACCGTCCTCAACGCGCAGGGGGAGCCCGTGCGCCTCGGCTCCCTGGTGCAGGCGAAGTTCACGACGGGACCGACGGCGGTCCTGTCCTACAACACCTATCCGGCGATCGAGGTGGCGGTGACGGTCGCCTCCGGCTCCAGTTCCGGGACGGTGATCGCGGCGATCGAGGAACTGGCGGAGGACTTGCCGCGCAACACCTCCATCGAGTGGTCGGAGGTCGCCTACCAGGAGAAGATCGCCGGCAATATCGCGCCGCTGGTCTTCGGGCTGGGCGTGTTCATGATCTTCTGCTTCCTGGCCGGGCAGTACGAGAGCCTGCGGCTGCCGCTGGTGATCCTGCTCGCGACGCCGCTCGCCATCTTCGGGGCCGTCGGATTTTTAGGCCTGCGCGGCATGCCGCTCGACGTGTTCGGGCAGATCGGCCTGCTGCTCCTCGTCGGCCTGGCGGCCAAGAACTCGATCCTGCTCGTCTCCTTCGCCGAGGAGCTGCGCGGCAGGGGCGAGGGCGCGCTGGAGGCGGCACAGCACGCCACGCGGATGCGCATGCGGCCGATCCTGATGACGTCCTTCGCCTTCATCCTCGGCTCGGTGCCCCTCGCCATCGCCAGCGGCGCGGGGGCGAATGCCCGGCTCTCCATGGGCACGGTGGTGATCGGCGGCCTGCTGGTGGCCACGATCCTGACCCTGTTCGTCACCCCGGTCTTCTACGTCGCCGCCGAGCGGCTGCGCCGGGAGAAGGAGAGCGGGCAGGGCGAGGCGGAGGGCGAAGCGGCGCCGGCGGCCTAGGCACCCGGCCGAACCCCGTCCGGACCGCCGCGGTCAGCGTCTCTCTCCTCCCCCTTGTGGGGAGGAGGCGGGAGGTGGGGGTTGGTTCAGAACGAGGCGGTGCGGTGCCTTCTGCACCACCCCCACCCCGAACCCCTCCC
>NZ_BPRD01000081.1 GCF_022179745.1 Methylorubrum podarium | reverse complement strand
GGCGCCCGACAGCGTCAGCGCGCCGGTCCCGGACTTCACGAGACCGCCCTGCCCGGAGACGGTGCCGGAGATCGTCGCGGCCTGGGCGACCGCCAGCTCGCCGGCATCGAGCAGGGTGACGTCGCCCGCCACCGCGAGGGTGCCCGCGACGGCGAGCCGGGTCTTGCCGAGCTGGAGCGTGGCGCCTTGATCGATCCGGAGATCGCCCGCCGTCGCGAGGGTGGCCCCGGTCGCGGCGAGGACACCGCCCTCGACCTTGCTCGAGCCGGACAGGTTGCTCGCCCCCGTCAGGGTGAGGCCGCCGGCCTGGAGATCGAAGCCCGCGAAGCTGTTGCTGCCCGCCAAGGTCAGGACGCCGGAGCCGGCCTTGGTGAGCGTCCCGGGGCCGCCGATATCGTTGCGCCACGTGTCGGCGGCGTTGAAGCCGGCGCCCGGCCGCCGGTCGTCCTGGGCCGCCGCCGCGTCCATGGTGACGGTGGTGTCGGCGGCCAGCGCCGCGTAGCCGTCGGCGGCCCGGTACAGGTCGAGCCGCGCCCAGCCGTTGCCGTTGTCCATGACCACGCCCGACGGCAGCGCGGTCGTGCGCAGGATCTCGTCGATCTGAGCGAGGTTGAGATAGGGAAACCGCGTGGCGAGGAGGTAGCCGGCCTCGGTCGGGACGCTCATCGGCTGGCCGCTCGGGGCGACGCTCGGCAGGCCGTAGGTCAGCCGGCGCGTCCAGTTCGCCTGGTTGACCGTGCCGTCGCTGAAGCGGTCGGTCGGGCCGCTGGCCGCCTGCTGGGCGATGGTCTGGCCCGAACTCGCGAGGGCGGTGACCATCGCGCCGCGCACCGAGGCGGCGGAATTGTTGAATCTGGCGCTGTTCGAGACGTTGACGGTCGGGTCGAGGTAGGTGGCGACGGCCCATTCGCCGACCATCCGGCCGGCGATGACGTCGAGGGGATAGTGCACCCCGTTCACGATCCGATGCTCGCCGTACTCGCTGGCGCGCGTCAGGATCTGCTGGTAGCGCTCGGGGAAGATGTAGGCGAGCCAGAGCGACTCCGCGAAGCCCTTGGTGGTGTGGCCGCTCGGCAGGGAGCCGCCGCTGCCGGCGACGGCGGGCTTGATGTTCTTGTCGACCAAGAAGGGCCGCGGGTTGTTGAAGAAGTTCTTGGCGATGGTGCCCTGATTGCCGGCGGTGTCGTTGATCGTCCAGCCGAAGCCGTCGGCATTGCCGTAGGGAAGGCCCCGCGCGGCGAGACCGCCGAGGGCCGGGCCGGCGATCCCGGCGGTGTTGTAGGTGGTGTCATCTGCCCTCGCCGCACTCCGGTCGGCGGGAGAGCTGGCCGCCATGATGTCCCTGACGGCCTGAAGGTTCGCGTCGATGATGTCCTGACGGTTCGTGCGGATATCGGTGAAACCGCTCAGCAGGCTGTTGACGCTCGTCACCCTCGGAGGCGGCGGCGCGACATCCGCATCACCACCCGCCTGACCCGAATCTGATGTGCCGCCGGACATAATGGGCTTCTCACACTGACGTCTGAGAGCGGGAAAATCCGATTCGCGTGTCGGTTGCATGACATAAATTCAATAGATGTAGCAATAATCCCCGACACATACAGTCAATTGGCTCATAAGTACGCCGCGTCTGACGGGGCGAAATCAAATCTGATCGATCATCACTCGTTGATAAGATTTGATAAAAGATAGCCCCGCCGGCAGGCATTGTTCTTGTCTCTATACACTGGACAGCATCCGCCCTCCGATCGATTAGGCAGACGCCGCGCACAGATGATCGCAAGGTGCGAGAGATGACGATCTTGCAGGAGGCCGAGCGCCACGGCTTCTCGCACGGAAACATCGGCGATCCGTCGGAATCGCCTCATCGTCTTTCCTGCGGTGACTTGATATCCCTCACAAAACACGCGCTGCGCCGGCGCGACCGACGGACATGGTCGGAAACCGGGCGTTCGGCCGGCACGGCGTTATCGCGACCTCGCGGACCGGATCATCCTACGGTGCGGATCCTCCGCCGGACACTCGGCGAGTCCGGGGCAGCCGCAGGGGTGCTAATAGGTGAGGCTTTCAAACTCCCGTTCATTTCGGACATCCAGATATCCCCGCTCCCGTGCGGGCTCATGGACGAACCGCGCTGGCGAGACGGTGCGTTGGGAGGGACCAACGAAGTTCGGATTCTTTTCGAGCGCGGGGGATGGACGCCTATCCGATCGAAACGGTGCGTCCTCGTCGGTCAATCGGATGTCGATCCGTCCGCCAACTTCTGCCTTCTTGGCGATCGCGGGTGGGATTTTCCGCGTCTTGTCGACGGGCCGGGCATGTGCCGGGGGTCTTACCGGCGGTTTCTGTCGATTCGACACCTCATCTTTCTCGGCCATCTCACGCGTGTTGGCTGTTAATCTTGCCGCGAGGGATCGGACAAGTTCCTCGGCCCGCTCAGCCCGTGCCAGAGCATCGTTCAGGGCACCCTCCGCCCGTTGCGCTCGATCTTCCGCCGTCGCGACAGCTGCCGAGGCTCGGTCCGCCATGGCTTGCGCTTCCCGCGTCGTCTCGAACGCACGGGCTTGGATTTCCCGCAGTTTCGTGGAGACGGTGCGGATGTTCTCGATCGAGACGCACCAATCCTCGTGCGGCACTCCATGAGGATCAGGCCCGACATCGCTGTCGGAGTTCAACCCTCTCGGGGCACCGAACTCGAGGGGCGACTCCGCGCCTGATGCGAGCACGCGCGCGTTCGCGGCGAGGCGTTGTGGCTCGAACGAAGCATCGTGCTTCGGCGCGGGCGAAGCAGTCATGAGGCTGCGCTCCAAGTCAGCAGGTCGTTGAACTCAGTGAACATCGCGTCCTGCACGCGTTTGAGCCACGATTCCGCAGCCAATGCCCGTTCTTCCGCGAGTCTGGTACGTTCTTCGGCCGCCATGATCTGAACTCTTGCGGTCTCCTTCGCATCCTCGGCCGCCTTCTCGGCCGCGCAGATCCTGTTTTCGTATCCCTCGATGCCCCGTCGCGTCTCCTCCAATATTCTTTCTACCTGCTCACGCTGAATGTCAGCCTGATATCCAATCTCTTTCGAATGTTTAGAAACAATTTGTATTCCTTCGATCAACTTTGACCAGTCGGCCTCCAACCCTTGCTCCTGCCGACCAGGTTGTGAAAGAGATCGGCCGGAATTGGATATCAAGTGAATGGTGCCGGTTGTGACAGATGAGACGGATCTTTTTTGGACATCTTCATTTTCTCCCTGCGGCAATCCAAGCAAGTTGCGCACGTGTTTCTTCGGAACGATCATACAATCCTGCCTCCTCATCGAGATTCTAGGGCGATCACTGTTATGCAGCAGTGGGATGTCTCAAGGACGATGAACCAATCGATGCACCAAAAAACGCCACGGCGAACACATCTGTCCGAAAATCTACGGTTTTATGTTTTATTATTGAATTATATCGATAAACCGTGCAATCCATATTCAAATGGCCGTTCGCATGACCTCTTCGTAGGCCGAAATGGCCCGATCGCGGACGGCCACAAGCGTCTGCAGCGCTGTCTCACTCTCCGCAACCGCGGTCACGACATCCACGACGCTCGATTGGCCGAGCGCGGCGGAGCGGATCTGCAGATCCGCTCGCTGACCGGCCTCGGTCGAATCCTGCAATAATCCGGTGACAATTTTGGAAAAGCTGCCGCTGGCAACATCGGAACCAGCACTCGCATCACCGGGCTTGAGAAAGTTCGAGCCTTTGGCTGCCGAAATGATGTGATCGACCGGCATCTCAGGTCCTCCATTTAGGCTATCGACCGAATCCGACTCGTCGAACGGATCCGGCTCAGCGCGTCCGTTCTCGCTCGCCTTTGACCCAATCCGGGCAGCCGGAGTATTAAGGTTTTCTCGATTTTATGGTTAACGATCGATTAAAAAGCTGCTGCGGCTGCCTCCGCACAGGGGGACTTCACGGTCCTTTGGACGCAACATCTGCAATCGCGTACGCAAAGTCTCCGGGATCGGTTGAATCTGAAACCACGGACCTTGAGGGCTGCGGTCGCCGTCACGAGGCATCCGCAGCGCCGCCGAGGGAATCGTCCCGAAGGGGGCGCTCGGCGTTCGGAAAACGTCGACGCTCCGGGTGTTTGATTCCGCGGTGGAAGGGGACGTTCGACCGCGGCGGGTCGCGCTCGCGCGACGGACAGCGAAGACATGCTGCTCCAACGAAGAGGAGGCCAACGGCATCCTGACGGGAGCAGTGGGACCGGGGGTCAGGCCGGCGGGGCGTGGTTCGTGCGAGATGAGGGCGAACCGGCTCGGACCGTTCGCAAGGCTTCGATGATCGCCGCGGCACGATCACGGATCTCCGCCGCGGGCCGGCCCGGAACGTAGAGGCTCGAGCCGAGACCGAACCCGGCCGCGCCGGCGGCCCAATAGGGCGCGATCTCGGCCGGACCGATGCCGCCGACCGGCATGACGGGGGTGCCGGCCGGCAGGACGGCCCGCATCGCCCTCAAGACGGCCGGGCCGGCCGCCTCGGCCGGGAAGAGCTTCAACCCGTCGGCACCGGCCGCGAGGGCCCGGAAGGCCTCGCTCGGCGTGAGGATGCCGGGCAGGGCGATCAGGCCGGCGGCCTTGGCCGCCGCGATCGTCGCCGGATTGCAATCGGGCGACACCGCGAGGCGCCCGCCGGCCTCGACGATCCGACTCACGTCGTCGGGATCGAGGACGGTTCCGGCGCCGATCAGCGCGCGACGTCCGAACCGCGCCGCCATGCAGCGGATGCTCTCGAAGGGATCGGGCGAGTTCAGCGGCACCTCGATGCAGCGGATCCCGGCCTCCACCAGGGCTTCGGCGACCGCCTCGGCCTCGGACGGTCCGATCCCGCGCAGGATCGCGACGAGCGGCATCTCCGCCAGAATCTGGTCGAATGTCACGAGACCTCTCCTGTGCCGTCGGGACCGCGCAGCGCGGCGATGTCCCGCCCGATCCTCCAGAGGCCGCGTGACACGGCCATCTCACCGCCCAGGATCTGCGCCGACGGGTAGCCCGCCAGCGACAGGGCCGCGGCGTAGCGGGTGCAGAGGGCCGCGGTTCCGATCAGAGCGGGCGGGCCGTCGAGGAGGCCGCGCATGGCGGCGATCTCGCCGCCGATCAGCAGGCCCGACAGGAAGCTCTCGACCGCCTCCGGCTCCAGTGTGCCGAGCAGCACCTCGGCGCGGGCCGAGAACAGGACGCGCTCGATGCCCCCGGCGGCCAGGGCGCGCCGGACCCCCGCGGTGAAGGCGTCCGGCCGGTCGCAGGCCCCCCGCGTCGCCGTCTGACCGATCAGGGAGTGGTCGAGCAGCAGGGCGTAGAGCTCGCCGGTCATCGTCGTCGCGAAGTCGGTGATCCGCCCCTCGGTCAGCCGCACCCACTTGCTGTGCGTGCCGGGCAGGACGACGACGCCGTCGGCAAGCCCGGCCCCGAGGATCTGGGTCTCCTCCCCCCGCATCACGCCCGCCACGCCGTCGCGGCCGCGGGTGCTGAGACCCGGCACCAGGAAGCAGGGACCGATCGTCGGGCGGATCGCGACCGCGGCGGCGGCGAGATGCGCGGGGTTGGCCGGACAGGGCAGGTAGGGGGCCTCGCGCCAGCCGCCGCGCCGGCCCGCCATGCCGGCCAGCACGATCGGAACGCGTCCGTCGGTCCAGCCCGCGAGGATCTCGGCCAGGGCCGGCTCGAACGCGTCCCGCTCGAGCACGGCGGCCCCGGGTCCGCCGCTGCGGCGTTCCAGCACCGTCCCCTCCGGCCCGTAGCGGTAGGCGCGCAGGTTCGAGGAGCCCCAATCGACGCCGATCATGCCCTCACCCCGCGAAGGCGCGCGGCGGCAGGCCGCGAATCCCGGGATCGAGCACGAACAGCGCACCGGCCGCCGGCTCGTGCTCGCAGCCCAAAGCGGCCGAGGTGACGTAGAGCCGGTCGAGTTCGGGTCCGCCGAAGGCGCAGCTCGTGATGTTCGTGGCCGGCAGCGCGATCGACCGCAGAAGCGTCCCGTCCGGGTCGAACCGGCTGATCCGGCCCCCGCCCCAGTGGGCGATCCAGAGGCAGCCCTCCGCATCGGTGGTCATCCCGTCGGGATAGCCCCAGGCATCCGGGAAACGCAGGAAGACCCGCTTGCGGGAGAGCGCCCCGTCCGCGCCGAGGTCGAAGGCGAAGACCGTCCGGGCCGCGCTGTCGGTGTGATAGAGGACCCGCCCGTCCAGGCTGAAGGTCGGGCCGTTGGCGACGCCGTAGTCGCGATCGTGGCAGTGCCAGGTCAGGTCGGGATCGAGCCGATGCAGGGCGCCCGACGCCGCCGCGTCGGCGCAATGCTTGCTGCCGGCCCAGATCCGTCCGGCGAAATCCACCTTGGCGTCGTTCAGCCGGTTGTCCGGATGCTCGGGCTCCGGGTCGCCGAGAGGCTCCAGGCTGCCGGCCTCCGGATCGAAGAAGGCGAAGCCGCTCTTCAGGCCGACCACGAAGTCGGAGCGGCCCGCGCGCGGGATGACCCAGCCGATCGGCTCGGCGAAGGCGTGGCTGCCGGTCCGGCCGCTGGCGAGGTCGAGCCAGCGGATCGCCGGCGCCTCGATATCGACCCAGAACAGCTGCCCGCGCTCCGGCAGCCAGACCGGCCCCTCGCCGAGCCGGTCCCGCTCCGGGCGGGCCACGATCTCCAACGGCACCGTGTCCGTCCGCATCGTCATCGCTCCGCTCTCCTCTTCGCCTGGGTCGGGCAGCGTCACGGCGCGGCCGGCCGAACCGCGGGCGGAACGGCGGGCGGAACGGCGGTGCCGGCGAGCGGCACCTTCGCCCGGCAGCCCCAGAGGGCGTAGAACAGGACGTAGAGCTCGCAGGACGCGGTCAGCAGGAAGGAGTGCTGCAGCCCGAACCGGTCGGCGATCCAGCCCTGCACCACGACGAGGGCGCCGCCCGCGATCGCCATGATCAGCAGGCCCGACCCCTCCTCGGTGAGCGGCCCGAGGCCGCGGATGCCGAGGGTGAAGATCGTCGGGAACATGATCGCGTGGAACAGGCCGACCGAGATCAGCGACCACATCGCGACGGGACCGGTGGCGAAGCTCGTCACCAGCATCACCGCGAAGGCGCCGACCGCGGCCCCGGCCAGCACCGTCTCGGCGGGGATGCGGCGCATCACCCAGGCGCCGACGAAGCGGCCGACCATCATGCCGCCCCAGAGCAGGAACAGGTAGTGCGAGGCCTGGGCCTGGGTGAGGTCGCCGATCGCGGGCTGCGAGACGAAGTTGATGAACAGGTTCGCGACGCCGATCTCGGCGATCAGGTAGATAAAGATCGCCGGCACGCCGAGGACGAGGTTGCGGTGGCGCCAGAGCGAGAGCGAGGCCCGCTCGGCCCGGCCGAGGCGGTTCGTGGCCGTTCCCATCACCGGCAGAGAGGCGCGGGCGATGACGACGGCCAGCACCACCAGGGTCGCGGCCACGATCAGGTAGGGCAGCTGCACGGACTGCGCGTCGGCGAGCCGCTCGGCGGCACTGAGCGGCGCGGCGTCGCCGGTGAGATTGCCCGAAGCCGAGCGCCCGAGGATGAGGTAGCCGCCGAACAGCGGCGCCAGCGTCGTGCCCAGCGAGTTGAACGCCTGGACGAGGTTGAGCCGCGAGGAAGCGCTCTCCGGCGGTCCAACCACCGCGACGTAGGGGTTGGCCGCAACCTGAAGCAGGGTGATGCCGCAGGCGATCACGAACAGGGAGACCAGGGTGACAGTGTAGGAGGGAAGGTGCGCCGCCGCGACCATGCCGAGCGTGCCGAGCGCCATGATGCCGAGACCCGCCACCAGCGCCCGCTGGTAGCCGATGCGCTCGATCAGTTTCGCGGCCGGCAGCGACGCGACGAAATACGCGATGAACCACGCGGATTCGATCAGGGTCGTCTGGGTGTAGTCGAGGTCGAACACGCTTCTGAGGTGCGGCAACAGCGTGTTGTTGATGACCGTGATGAACCCCCACATGAAGAACAGGCTCGCGAGAAGCGTGAGCGCGGGCCGGTAGGACCGACGCTCCCTCGTCGCATCCGCAGCGCCTGAGGGCAGGGCTCTGCCCGATCCCGCTCCAGCCATCGAACGCCTCCTCTCCCATGACGGCTCCTGTGCCGGAGCTTCGTCTTCGCAAAGGATATTTGTATGAGTATAGGGGCCGTCGTCAACCGCAACGTGTCGAACGACGCGTGGCGGATGCCGCCGGACGGCTCGCGGGGAACGCGGACGGGAGGAGCGGGACATGCGCGGATGGAGAGTGGCCGGTGAGGCCAGGCGGACGGCGTTCGGCACGCTGCCGGACGGGCGCGGCGTCGAGGAGGTGACGCTCACGAGCGGCCCGGTCACCGCCCGCATCCTCACCTGGGGTGCCCTGCTGCGCTGCCTCGACGTGCCGGACCGCGCGGGCAAGACGGCCGACGTCGTCCTCGGCTACGCCGACCTGAAGACCTACCTGGACAAGCCGAACTAC
>NZ_BPRD01000080.1 GCF_022179745.1 Methylorubrum podarium | reverse complement strand
GCCGGCTTCTGCCGGGCCTCGTAGGTGCGGTGGGCGACCGCGCCGGCGCCACCCAGGATCAGCAGGGCGACCATCCAGCGGCCGAACCGCGTGCGCCGGCGGACCGGCGCGGTCGGCACCGGATCCGCCGTCCGGTATTCCCGGGCGGTCTCCCTGCGTATCGGCGAACTCTCGTTCATCCCTCACACACTCGTCGACATCAACCACGGCCATCGAATGCGGGCCGGTCCGCAGGAACGCTTCAGTCGGCCGGAAGTCCGATCCCGTCGAGACCGTGCGGCCCGGACGGGCCCGCTTCGGTAAGGCCGGCGAGCATCGCCTGGCAATGCGGTGTTCCTACGGCGCCGACGTTTCCGGCATGTTGCTGCCCTCCGGCCCGCCCTGCGACTGATAGAGGCGCATCACGTCGCGGAACGAGGCATCGACCGGCGTCACCGGCACGACGAAGCGCAGGCCCAGGCCGAGACCGGCGGACATGACGGCCAGCAGCAGGCAGGTTCCGAGACGCATGATCCGCCGATGACGAGAGGGGCGCCGCGGGACCGGGCGCGCCGCCCGATCGGACATGAAAAAGGCCGCCGTGTCGAGCGGCGGCCTTTTCAGGAGGACGACCGGACCGGCCTGCCACACTCAAGAAACGAGGGGGCGAAGTTCCTTCAGCGCGGCGGCCGGTCCGACCGTGGGGTGAACATGCGCTTACGACTGATGATCGTCAACATTCGTCAGCCGTTCGATGCGCTGCAAAAACGGGTTTTCGCGGCTCATCCGCCAACTCGTGTGCGTGAACGCACGTCGCACAGACCGGATCGGGATGTTCTCGCAAGGCTCCGGCAAGACGCCTCTTGTCTTCGCGCCGGACGATACCAAGCGCGCTCAAGTTCTCGTCCCGTTCCCACCTTTCCGAAGGCGCTTGGAGCGGCGCGGCCGCTCTGCGAAGACATCGACCATGGATCCCGCAGCGAATCGCATCCCCGCTTTCACCGGTCACCCGGTCTTCGCCGACTTGCCGGAAACCGTGTTCGAATCCATGTCGCGGCTGGCGCGGCAGCACGGCGCGATCAATCTGGGCCAGGGCTTTCCCGACGGGCAGGGACCCGCCGACGTGCGCTCCGCCGCGGCGCGGGCACTGGAGAGCGTCAGCAACCAGTACCCGCCGATGATGGGGCTGCCCTCCCTGCGCGGGGCGATCGCGGCGCATTACCGGCACCATCAGGGCCTCGACCTCGATCCCGAGCGGGAGGTGATGGTGACCTCGGGCGCGACCGAGGCGCTCGCCGGCGCGCTGATGGCCCTGGTGCGGCCGGGCGACGAGGTCGTGCTGTTCGAGCCGATGTACGACGCCTACCTGCCGCTGGTGCGCCGGGCCGGCGGCGTGCCGCGCTTCGTCACGCTCAAGCCCCCGCATTTCCGGATCGAGGAGGCGGCGCTCGCCGCGGTGTTCTCCGAGCGCACCCGCCTCGTCCTGCTCAACAACCCGCTCAACCCGAGTGCCACCGTCTTCGGGCCGGACGACCTCGCCCTGCTCGCCGAATTCTGCCGGCGCTTCGACGCGGTGGCGGTCTGCGACGAGGTCTGGGAGCACGTGATCTTCGACGGCCGTCGCCACCTCCCGCTGATGGCGCTGCCGGGCATGCGCGAGCGCACGGTGAAGATCGGCTCGGCGGGCAAGATCTTCAGCCTCACCGGCTGGAAGGTCGGCTTCGTGATGGCGAGCGAGCCGCTGATGCGGGTCCTGTCGCGGGCGCACCAGTTCCTCACCTTCACCACGCCGCCGAACCTTCAGGAGGCGGTCGCCTACGGGCTGGCCAAGGAGGACGGATATTTCGAGGGGATGCGCGCCGAACTCGCCCGCTCCCGCGACCGGCTGGCGGCCGGCCTGACGGGGATTGGCTTCACGGTGCTGCCGAGCGCGGGCACCTACTTCCTCACCGTCGACGTCGCGGCTCTCGCCGAGGACGACGTCGCCTTCTGCGAGCGGATCGTCACCGCGCACGGCGTGGCCGCGATCCCCGTCAGCGCCTTCTACGCGGAAGGCGGCGTGAGACACCTCGCCCGCTTCTGCTTCGCCAAGACGGACGCCACCCTCGACGCGGCGGTCGAGCGGCTGGGGGGATTATTTCGCGGGCGGTGAGCGCGCGCGCGTCGGCTTCCTTGTGCAACGGTCGGGGTGGGGCCACATCGTCTGCCATGACCACCTCCGCCCAGACCCCCAGCATGGCCTATCGCGAGCCTCCCGGCGCGGCGCAGCTGCGCCGCTTCACCGACACCAGTACGGAGGCGAGCCTCCAGCGGCTGGAGCAGCTCGCCCACCTGATGGACTCGGCCTTCCTCCTGCCGGGCATCAACCGCCGCGTCGGGCTCGACGCGGTGATCGGCCTCGTCCCCGTGCTCGGCGACATCGCGGGCATGGCGATCGCGTCCTACATCGTCTACGAGGCGAAACGGCTCGGCGCGCCGCGCTGGCTGGTCTGGCGCATGATGGCCAACGTCGCCCTCGACGGCGCGGTGGGCGCGGTGCCGCTGGCCGGCGACCTGCTCGACGCGGCCTTCAAGGCGAACCGCCGCAACGTGCGCCTGCTGCGCCGCCATCTCGAGCGCAAGGGCGACTTGCGGCCGAGCGAGATCGAGGGCACCGCAATCCGGCTCGACTGAGCCGGCATCGGCCGCCCGAGCGTGAGGGTTGGAGCCGATGAACGAGCACCTGCGACCCGAACCCGACGCGGTGCCCGTCACCGCGCCGGGCAACGCGCCGCAGATGCAGGCCCTGCCGACCGCCGAGCGCCGCGGCCTCTCGCCGCTCAACCGGCGGCGGCTGGCGAATTTCCGCGCGAACCGGCGCGGCTACGGGTCGGCGGTGATCTTCACCGTGCTGTTCGTGCTGAGCCTGTTCGCCGAACTGATCGCCAACGATCGCCCGATCGTCATGCAGTACAAGGGCGAGTGGCTGTTCCCCGTCCTGATCGACTATCCGGACGAGAAGTTCGGCGGCTTCCTGGCCCAGACCGACTACCGCGCGCCCGAGACGCGCAAGGAGATCGAGGAGAACGGCTGGGCGCTCTGGCCGCCGATCCCCTACGCCGACAACACCTACATGCGGGACCTGCCGACCCCGGCGCCCTCGCCCCCGACCTGGATGCTGAGCGACGAACAGTGTCGCCCGGTCGCCGAGCGGGCCGGCGTGAAGGCCGAGGGGCGCGAACTCGGCTGCCGCGACATCGAGTGGCACTGGCTCGGGACCGACAACGCGACGCGGGACGTGCTGGCGCGGGTGATCTACGGATTCCGCATCTCGATCCTGTTCGGCCTCGTGCTCGCCGGCATCTCGTCGGTCATCGGCGTGATCGCCGGGGCGGTGCAGGGCTATTTCGGCGGCTGGACCGACCTCACCTTCCAGCGGGTCATCGAGATCTGGGGCGCGATCCCGACGCTCTACCTCATCATCATCATGTCGGCCTTCCTGGTGCCGAGCTTCTTCACCCTGCTCGGCATCCTGACGCTGTTCTCGTGGACGGCGCTCGTCGGCGTGGTGCGCGCGGAATTTTTGCGCGCGCGCAACTTCGAATACGTGCGCGCCGCCCGGGCGCTCGGCCTGTCGAACGTGCGCATCATGACCCGCCACCTGCTGCCCAACGCCATGGTGGCGACGCTCACCTTCCTGCCGTTCATCCTCAACGGCTCGGTGACGACCCTGACCTCCCTCGACTATCTCGGCTTCGGCCTGCCGCCCGGCTCGCCCTCGCTCGGCGAGTTGCTGGCGCAGGGCAAGGACAACATCAACGCGCCCTGGCTCGGCCTCACCGGCTTCTTCGTGGTGGCGACGATGCTGAGCCTGCTCGTCTTCGCGGGCGAGGCGGTGCGCGACGCGTTCGATCCGCGGAAGACGTTCGGATAGGGCGTCGTCCGAAGAGGTGACCGCCGGCCTTCGGAAAAAGGCGATGCCGGCATCAAAAGCTTGAGTGTCAGCGACGCGCCTCGTCGCTGCCGGGGGGCCCGCGCCAGCCGGTCTCGACGGTGAAGCCGGCGCTCCGGGTGGCGACCGCGTCGCCGCCGACATGGGCGAGGTAGGTCCCGGCCTCCACCACCAGCGTGCCGTCCGGCTCGTGATAGCCGAGGTCGCGCGCGGGCACGCGGAAGCTCGCGGTGCCGGTCTCGCCCGAGGCGAGATCGAGAAGCGCGACGCCCTTCAGCAGGCGTCGCGGCCGGCTGCGGCCCGCCACCGGCTGGCTGACATAGAGCTGCGCCACCGCCCGACCCGCCCGCGTGCCGTAATTGGTGACGGCTGCGCGCACCTCCAGCGCGGCGTCGTAGCGATCGCCGACACCGACATGCGGCGTCACGATCTCCGGCTCGCCGTAGGCGAAGCGGGTGTAGGAGAGGCCGTAGCCGAACGGGAATAGCGGCGACGGCGATTCGTCGGCATAGCCCATGGTCCAGCGCGAGCCCGGGAGATGCGGGCGCCCGCCCGGCAGGGCGTCGTAGGTCAGCGGCAATTGCCCGACGGTGCGCGGCCAGGAGACCGGCAGCTTGCCGGAGGGGTTGGCATCGCCGAACAGCGTCTCGGCCACCGCCGGCCCGCCCTCGGTGCCCGGAAGCCAGGCCATCAGCACCGCCTGCGCGTGGGCCAGCGCCGGTCCGAGTTCGGTCGGGCGTCCGCCGACCACGACGAGCGCGACCGGCTTGCCGGCCCCGGCGACCGCGGCGAGCAGGTCGTGTTGCAGGCCCGGCCAGGAGAGATACGCGCTCGAAGAGCCCTCGCCCGAGCGGTCCCGCGGCTCGCCCATCACCGCCACGACGAGATCGGCCCGCGCCGCCGCCTCGACCGCTTCGGCGAAACCCGCACGGCCGTCGCAGACCCGCGGGCATCCCGGCGCGAACTCGATCGCGACGCCGGCCGCGGCGGCGCGCTCGCGCAGGCCCGCCAGGATCGTCACCGCGTCCCATTCCTGCCCCGCGCCCTCGTGCGGGCCGACCTGATCCCAGGCGGAATCGGCGAAGGGGCCGACGACGGCGATGCGGCGCACCTTGGCCGGATCGAGCGGCAGCAGGTCGTCGCGGTTCTGGAGCAGGACGAGGCTCGCCCGCGCCGCCTCGCGGGCGAGCCGCCGGGTCTCGGGGCGCAGGAGTCTCTCCTCCGCACCGTCCGGATCGATCACGGCGCGGTCGAACAGGCCGAGCCCGAATTTCAGCCGCAGCACCCGGCGCACCGCCGCATCGACCGCCTCTTCCGGAACGCGGCCGGTGCGCACCTCCTCGGGCAAGTGGCGCAGGTAGAGCCCGCTCGTCATGTCCATGTCGACGCCGGCGAGCAGCGCCTTGCGCACGGCCTCGGCCCCGTCGCGGGCGACGCCGTGCTTCACGAGGCTCGCCACCGCCTGCCAATCGGCCACGACGAGCCCGGAGAAGCCCAGTTGCCGCCGCAACAGGCCCGTCATCAGCGCCGGGTCGGCGGTCGTGGGCAGGCCGTTCAGCGCGGTCAGCGCCGTCATTACCGCGTCGGCGCCGGCGCGGACGCCTTCGCGGAACGGCGGCAGGTGGAGGTCGTGCAGTTCGGTGGGCGCCACGAAGGTCGCGTCGTAGTCGCGCCCGCCGAGCACCGCGCCGTAGCCCGCGAAATGCTTCAGCGTGCTCGCGAGCCCGCCATCGCGAAAGCCTTCGACCTGCGCGGCGGCGAGCCGCCCGGTCAGCCACGGATCCTCGCCCAGGCCCTCGACGACCCGGCCCCAGCGCAGGTCGCGGGCGACGTCCGCCATCGGCGAGAAGGTCCAGTTGAGGCCGACGCCGACGGATTCGCGCGCCTGGGCGGCGGCGGCGCGGCGCAGGAGGCCGGCATCGAAGCTCGCGGCCATGGCGAGCGGAAGCGGGAAGATGGTGCGGTAGCCGTGGACGATGTCGAGTCCGACGAGCAGCGGGATCCCGAGCCGCGAGGAGCGGGCGAGCCGGTCGGCCTGGGCGACGAGACCGGCATTGCTGAAGTTGATGATTGCCCCGACTTCCCCGCGGCGGAAGCTGCCGAGGTCGAGGATCGGCTCGTGCGAGATCAGGTTGAGCTGGCCGGCCTTCTCCTCCAGCGTCATGCGGGCGAGCAGCGCGTCGATCCGGCCCTCGACCGGCTCGGCCCGGGCCGAACCCACCAACAGAACGGCCCAGGCGGCGCCGCGGACGATCCCCCGAGCCAGCCGCCGCATCGTCACCCTCTCCCCGGAGCGGTCTCGACCGCCCGCTCCCGTAGGGCGCGACGATGCCGCAGGATTCGGTGCGCCGTCGATGGAGGACCGGGCGGCTTCAACGGGCGGACGGCAGATCGATGTGGACGGAGCTCACGGCGACCGCATCCGGCTCCGGCGGCCCGCCTTGGCGTGCAGCCCCGTGCCGAGGGCCTCCTCGACCGCGGGAAGCGGATCGCCCCCGGAGGTGACGACCCGGTCGCGCCCGGTCCGCTTGGCCCGGTAGAGGGCGTCGTCGGCCCGGCGCAGCAGGTAGTCGAGGCTGCCGCCGATCTGGCTTTCCGCAGCGACGCCGACGCTCACGCTCATCGTGAGATCGGGATAGGCCGGGTGAGCGAAGCCGGCGACGCCGGCCCGAACCCGCTCGGCGACCCGCGCCGCCGCCCGCTCGTCGAACCGCGGCAGCAGGCAGGCGAACTCCTCGCCGCCCATCCGCCCGAACACCGTGCCGGGCGGCAGCAGAGGGGCGGCGATGTGGCAGAAGGCGGCCAGAGCCGCGTCGCCGACGCTGTGGCCGAAGCGGTCGTTGATCGACTTGAAGTGATCGAGATCGAACAGGAGCAGGGCGGCGGGCGCCACCGCGAGGTGCCGCTCGGCCCCCGCGACCAGGGCGCGGCGGTTGGCGATGCCGGTGAGCGAATCGGTCTCGGCGGCCAGCCGCTGCTCGCGCTCGGCCCGCTCCTTGGTCAGCGCCATGAACACGAAGGCGATGGCCACCGAGAACAGCGTGCCGGTGAAGCAGAGGATGGCGAACCACGGCGAGGCGACCGCGACGGAGGCCGGGATCGGCACGGTGAAGGCCAGCGGCACACGGAGCCAGTACAGGGCGGCGTAGGTCGCGAGCAGAAGCAGCGCCGGGTAGCGCGACACCAGCGGCTCGCCGCGTCCGCGCCAGATGGTGAGCGCGCCGGAGCCGCAATAGAACCCGGCGAGCGTCGAGGCGAGGCCGACGCGGGCGGGGAGCGACTCGAAGAAGGCGGGCACGAGACAGGCCGCGATCCAGATCGTCCCGCCGGCCAGGGCCCAGTCGAGGTGCAGCCGGCGGCCCTCGAAGGCGCGCACGCCGCTCCAGATCAGTCCGTAGGCGCCGATCATCAGCGCGTTGGCGAGACCGATGGACAGGCTGTCCGGGATCTGCCCGCGCAGGGCCAGCATCAGCGAGGCGACGCTGCCGACGACGTGGGCGACGCCCCACACCGCCAGGGCGCGCTCGCGGCGCGACTGGCTCCACGACAGCAGGAACAGCACGCCCACCGTGAAGGTGACGGCGGCCGTCATCGTGAAGAGTGTCGGGAGATCGAGGCGCATCGTACCCTGGCACCGGCCCGTTCGAGCCGCTGCGCCGACTCCTCAGCATCGTGGCCCTTGTAAAGGGTCAGACCACGCCCGCGATGTCAACGGCAATACACCAAGCTGGAGCCCGAATTTGTAGCAATCCATGACCGATCAGCCGGCATAGTCGGCATAATGGTGCGTTATGATACGGTTCTTATGAGGAAACAGTTCCAGGCTCGATGTAATCGTCTCGATCGTTGAGCGGATGAAGGTCGCGCACCATGCCCTTCAACCGTTCGTCGAGAACGTGGGTGTAGATCTGCGTCGTCGAGATGTCGGCATGTCCCAGCAGTTCTTGGACAATACGCAGGTCGGCACCGTTCTGGAGCAGGTGGCTCGCGAAGGCGTGCCGCAGCACGTGCGGGCTCACCCGGTCGGTCCGCAGGCCGGCGGCCGCGGCGCGGC
>NZ_BPRD01000079.1 GCF_022179745.1 Methylorubrum podarium | reverse complement strand
GTCTGGATCGCGTCGCAAGCGGCGATTGGAAGGCGTCGATCGAACGCCAAGCCCGATCCACCGCGCGGTTGTTCGTTGAGATCTGTGGGGACAAACCGCTCGGTGACTACGGACCGGCCGATGCCGCTGAATTCAAGCGTGCTCTTCTCGCGCTACCGGCCAACTACGATAAGAACACTGAATGGCGCACCATCCAGCGCCGAAGCGGCATTCGCGGCCTGATCGAACATTGCAACGGCAAGCCCGGCATTGACCGACTGAAGCCGCAGACCTTCAATCGGCATCTCGCGGCCTTGTCGGGGATCTGGTCGTGGGCTCAGACCAACGAGGTCGTTGCCAAAGGCCTGCCGTCGATCTTCGACGGGCTTCACGTCAACCTGAGGCGCACCAGAGGGCGGCATCACAAGGCCCGCGATGAGCGGCCGATGTGGGATCATGGCGAACTCGCCGCCTTGCTCAGCGCGCCCTTGTTTACCGGGATCCGAAGCCGCCGGAGCTGGAAGACGGCAGGCCCGTACGTCCCGCGCGACGAACGGTACTGGGGCATCCTCATCGGCTGTCACAGCGGCATGCGCCGTGGCGAGATTTTCCAGCTCCGCGTGCGGCACGTGGTTCAGGATGCGGAGACTGGGATCTGGCACTTCAATCTGCAGGAAAAAACCCTCGAGCTGAAAGCGGAGGGCAGTGCCCGATGGGTGCCCCTCCATCAAAATCTGCTGAGACTGGGTTTGATCGAAGCGTTGGTGCAAGGCCGACGGGAAAACGATTTGCTGTTGCCTGAAGGCGAGGCCGACGTCGAGGAAGCGGATGATCTCGACGATGGCGACGACGCGGCATACGGCAGCGCCTTCGGGAAGTGGTTCCAGCGCTTCAAGTCGGAGTACGGCGTGAGTAAGGATGTGGTGTTCCACTCGTTCCGGCACTCGGTGACAACTCTCCTGTGCAATGCCGGGGTTCAGCAAGAGTTCGTTGAAGAGCTGATCGGGCACGAGAGCCAGGCGAGACGCTCCGAGATGAAGCGTTACAACAAGGGCCAGACCTTGATGATGCTCAAGGACGTAATCGTTCGTCTCGTTCTGCCGATCGACATCGAGAGGATGGTCGATGCGGCGCGCGATGGTGAGCCTCGTCAGGCATTCCGGCCGAGCCGCTTGCGTTGCCGCGGCGGATGACAATCTCGGGAGTTTCTCATCCACCCTACGGTCAGCGGTCTCACCAGCGTTCAGGGCAACTTCGACTACCATCCTAACAGTCGTCGATTCCTGAAGATCAGAAGGGTTCGCCTATAAGCACTTCGTTTCGTCCTACATCAGTCCGGATCGATCCGACGCGCCCATTCGCTCGCGCGCTCGAACCTTGCTCGTGCTGATGCTTCGACGCGCGACAGCCCGACAGTCTGAGCTATGAGTCTGACGCGCTCAGCCTCGGAGGCGTCTGAGCGAAGCGTGCCAGCGAGTCCGACGAGTTCCGGCATCGGTGTATCGGCGTGGCTGCGTAGACCGGACGCGGCCGTGCGATAAGGGTGACGTGCTCGCGGCTCCATGTCGGGTGGCCACAGGACAGGACGATCGTCGTCCTCGGTTCGTGCGACGGAGGCCGGGACTTGATCTAGGACCGCCTCGCGAACAAGGGGTCCCACCCGCTGCAGGCCGTGAGCGCGGGCGACGCGCCTCAGGAGCACGTCCTCGTAGATGGGGCCTTCGATCGTCACAACGTGCCGTACCAGGGCGGCGAGCACGGGACGATACGAGGCATCGTAGAACCGCTCGGGTTCGATGGCGAGCCCGCACTCGGAGGGATCAGCCAGACGGTAGGCCTCGCCCGCCGGCGGCATCGGGCTTGGCGTTGAGACCGGCAGGACGGCGGGGTGCTGATCGGCATAGAGGTACTGAGCGGTCGGCTCTTTCTCAGGCTCCGGTACCGGAACCAGTTCAGGAACGTTCTCTTCTGCAGGCGTCGAGATCGGCGCGCCCGCCTTGTTGGCGATGGCCGGGATCGCCTCCTCGATCTCCGCCGCCGGGAAGTCCTCCGCGGTTCCCTGATCCGCTGTCTCGGCAGAGGCCGCGCGATCTGCGTCGAGATCCTCGCGCAGGCGTCGGTCGAGCTTGGCCAGCGCGCCTTCTACATCCATCCACCACTCGGTGCTCCAGACCCGCCGGATGCGCCAGCCGAGGTCGGTCAGCACATGCTCGCGCAGACGGTCGCGATCACGCGCCGTAGCGGAGCTGTGATAGGTTGCGCCGTCGCACTCGACGCCTGCAAGATAGCGGCCCGGTGCATCGGGATGGACGATGCCGAGATCGATCCGGAAGCCCGACACGCCGATCTGGGTGTGAACGGTCCAGCCCTTGGCCTGGAGCCCGGCCATCACGGCGGCCTCGAACGGCGACTCCACGTCGCCGCCCGTGGGCGCGAAAGCCTCCGCGAGCGCCCGGGCGCCGCGATCGGCGAATTCAAGGAAGTGCTTGAAGTCGCGCACGCCCCGCGCCCGTGTGCGTCCGAGGTCGATCTGCTCGGGGCGGAGGGAGGCGAACACGGCGAGCTCGCGCCGAGCGCGGGTGATAGCCACGTTCAGGCGGCGATGCCCGCCATCCTTGTTGAGCGAGGACACCGTGCTGACCGGACGTCCGGTCTGGTCGGGGCCGACCGCGACCGAGAAGATGATGGCGTCGCGCTCGTCACCCTGCACGTTCTCAAGGTTCTTCACGAAGACGGGCTCGTGCCAGCGATCCCGGTCGAAGAACGGCTCCAGCTCCGGATAGGAGCGCCGCTGCTCGTCGAGCAGGTTCTCGATTAGCCGCTGCTGCTCGCCGTTGAAGGTGACGATGCCGAGAGAGCGGCGCTCGCGCTCGAAGCTCGGCTCACGCAGGCGGCGCACGATCTCGGCAACGACGGCGCGGGCCTCGGGCCGGTTCACACGACCCGAACCGCGCTCGTAGAGCCCGTCAGGGACGAGCGTCAGGCGCACCGCCCGGTCGTCGGTCACCGGCGAGGGGAAGGTGACGAGGCGGCCGCCATAATAGTGCGCGTTCGAGAAGGCGATCAGGCTCTCGTGGCGGCTGCGATAATGCCAGTCGAGATTCCGCCGCGGGATATTGGCGGCCAGGCACTCGTCGAGGATTGGCTCCTGGTCGCTGACATCGCTGCCGTCCTCGATCTCGTCGACTCCGCGATCGCCGACATTGGTGGGCGGCAATTGTTCGGGATCACCGACGATGACGACCTGCTTGCCCCGGGCGATCGCGCCGACGGCATCCCAGGGGGAGATCTGCGAGGCTTCGTCGAAGATGACGACGTCGAACGGCTCCTTGTCGGGCGGCAGGTACTGCGCGATCGAGAGCGGGCTCATCATCACGCAGGGTGTCAGTTTGGTCAGCGCGCTCGGCATCTTCCCGAAAAGCTTGCGCAGTGGCATGTGCTGCGTCTTTTTCGTCAGCTCGTGCGAAAGCGTGCCCCATTCCGGATCGGCTCCGAAGGCCGTCGGGCCGGGAATGCCTCCACCGAGGCGCGAGCGCACGACCTGTTTCGAGAGTTCGGTGACCCGCGCGTCGGCGGCCCGGAAGCGTGCGATCGCGTCCTCATGGCGCTCTGGCAGGAAGCGACGCAGGATCGCGTCGTCGCTGACGACACGGTCAATCCACCAGCGGGCATAAGCCGCCTCGAACGCCGCCTCGGCCCGGTCGGGGGCAACACGGCCCCCTTCCAGGGCCTCGATCAGCGGCGTCAGGCCGGTGCTGCGGGCATTCTGCGCCGCGGCCTGCCACGCGCACCAGCCCTGGGCGCGCCCGAGCCCGGACGCCCAGCGGCGCGCCAGGGCGATGCTGATCTCGATCCAGTCGGCCTCCGCCGCGAGCGGCTCCTCGGGTTCGGGGCGCCCCGCCAGTCGCGAGAGCCGCTTCGTTGCCTCGATCGCCCGTGCCCGATCCTGCGCGAAGGCGGCGTAGCTCTGCGCGATGCGGCCGCCCTCGGCCAGCGCCCGCGACTGGCGCTCGACGAGCTGTACGAGCCGGTCGCGCAGACCGTCGATGCCAACGGACAAGGGGCCGAGAATATCGAGCAGCGGCTCCACCTTCTCGGCCCAGGCTATCGCCGGTTCGAACTCGGCGGCAGGCAATTCCGGATTGCTCCATGGAAGGCCGAGCCGTGCGAGATACAGCTCCTCCAGACAGCCAGCTTGGAGGTGCTTGGCAACCTCGATCAGCCCCGTCAGATCGGGGCCGAGATCGGCTGGAGGCTCACCCTCGGCATAGGGCCGGACTTTCTCGCTCACCCGTCTCAGTTTGCCGCCGCGGACAAGGAAGTTCGATCCTTGCGCCGCAACCCACTCGGCGAGAAGCTCCGGGAGATTCTGGTCGAAGATACCGGGACGGTAGCGGCCGGAGAGGCGGCTGAGGCGTTCAGCCTTCGTTGCCTGGAAGCGTTCCCGCGCGGCCACCGCCCGGCGCAAGTCGCCCGAGCCATCAGACAGGAAGGCGGCGCCGCAGCGGGCCTCCGGGCGCACGAGATAATTGCCGAGCAGCATCAGGCCGCGTGTCCCGGCATAGGTCGAGAGGAGCGACGGGAGGCCGAGGGCTTCGGCGAACGTCTGTCCGCTCGCGCGAAGGGCCGTCAGCGCGTCTTCCACCGTCTTGATCGCTGCGCTCATCTCGTCGCGCCAAACCGGAGACCATTGCGTCGCCGAAACGCCCTGCAGGGGGTGATCAACCAGGGAGCCGACGGAGGCCAGGACAGGGCGCAGTTCACGGCACCCCGTGCGCAGCGTCGCTAGGGTCGTCTCGTCGTGCGCGCGATGGTCGGGCCAGCCGAGCACCAGCCCCACCTCGTCGCCGCCGGCCGCGATCACACGCCCGAAGGCCTCGTAGGCCGAGAGGCCGTTCTCCCGGCGCCGGTGCAGCGCGTTGACGAGGCCGTTCAGCTCGTCGCGCAGACTTGCGAGCTCGCTCGTGGCTACGTTCCAGGCCCCCTGCGACGGCGTGGAGCGCTCATGCCAGGCCCGGCGTAGTTGCCCCAGCACCGCCGATTTTTGGGCCTTGGTGGAATGCACCTCCAGGCAGTAATCGCCGAGGCCGATTTCCTGCAGGCGGCGCTGGACCACTTCGAGCGCCGCCGTCTTCTGGGAGACGAACAGCACCGTGCGCCCCTGGGCGAGGCACTGGGCGATCATGTTACCGATGGTCTGGCTCTTGCCGGTGCCGGGCGGGCCGAACAGGACGAAGTCTTTGCCTTGGGCCGCCGCCAGGACGGCGGAGAGCTGGGAGGAATCCGCCGAAAGCGGTGCGAAGACGGATTCCGGCGGATGCTCCCGGTCGAGCCGTGCCGGTTCGGGGAAGGGGCTGCCGTCGCCGTAGGAATGTTTCGGCGTCTCAATCAGGTGGCGCACCACGGGGTTGCGCTTCAGGAGTTCGGCCCGCTCGACCAAGTCCTTCCACATGAGGTACTTGGTGAAGGAGAAGGCCGAGAGCACCACGTCGGGCACGACCTCCCATCCGCGCAGGTCGCGCATATGGGTGCGCACGATGCGGAAGATGCCGTCGACGTCGATCCCGGAATCATCCCGCGGCAGCTCGCCCTCGAGTTCGGGCATTCGCAGCTTGAAGTCCTCCCGCAACATTTCGAGAAGGGTCGGGTTGATCCGCACCTCGTCGTCGTGCAGCGCCAGCCGGAAGCCGGCACGCACGCTGGAGCGCTTGAGCGAGACCGGGATCAGCAACAGCGGGGCGCGGTAGGCGGCCTCGCCCTCCTTGCGCGTCCACGACAGGAAGCCGATGGCGAGAAAGAGGATGTTGGCGCCACCCTCCTCGAAGCCGTTGCGGGCGAGGCGGTAGAGATCGAGCAGGCGGCGGTCGAGATCCGTTTCGGTGGAAGTCGTGTAGATCTCCCTGCGGGCGAGCGCGGCCTCGAGGTAGCTGCGCCGGCCGTCGTCGTGATGGCGGCGGGCGTAGAGGTCGGCGCTGCGCTCGTCGGACCCGCTCAGCACGTCCGAGACGGGTTTCAGCCGGTACTCATGGCCTGCCGCAAGGCCGTCCTCCAGCGCTCCGGGTGCGACGCATTCGAGGACGACCGAACCTTTCCCCGGCTTGAAGTTCAGGAGCTTGTTCTTCAGCGTCAGATCGAGAAGCTTGCGCTTCCAGCGCTCCATGCGCCCGACCGGGGTCTCGGGGGCCTCGTCGACGGGGGCACGCGCCTCCTCGTCGAAGGCCGGCGGCGCGGACAGCGAGTGGTTCAGCCGCGCGGTCGGCGCGGGTGCCACCTCGGAAGACCGCCCGTCACCGAGATCCATCGGGCGGATACCGCGGCGACGGCAGCGCCGGACATCGATGGCGACCTCGAGCGCGGCCGGGGCCGTATCCTCGACCTGAACACGGCCCTGCTCCGTTGCAGCCTTGAACGAGGCCGGCGGATGACCCGTCAGCAGGGTCGTCTCGACGAGGATCAGATCCTGCAGGTCGCGCCGCTTGCGCACGAGCTGCATGTCGTCGACCGTGGCGCTCGCGAAATCCGCGTCTTGTAGCCAGACGCCGACGAAGGCGTGGCCGACGGTCAGAACGAGGACTGGGTTGAGGCCGGCCTGTTCGAGGCAGGCAGCGTAGAGAAGCGAGAGGTCGAGGCAGGTGCCGACCTTGCGCTCCAGCACGTCGGTCGGGCCGCGGACCTTCTGGCCCGCTTGTTCGAAGCTTGCGGGCGGTAGCACGTAGGCGATGCGGCGGTCGGCGAGGGCGGCCCAGATCGCTTCGGACAGCTCCCAGGCGCGGGCCTTTCGGCCAGTGGTGTAGCCGTTCAGACCCGTCTCGCGGCCGGCTTCGCCGAGCTTCGTCGCGGCATCGCGCAGGACGACATCGACGGCCGGGTCGTTGGGGCGGACGAAGGCTGCGAGCAGTTCCGGCGCGCTGCGGCCGCCGCCCCAGTGCGAGGGCGGCAGCAGGCGCATCTCGGCAACCGTCCGAGCCCGCTCGCCGCCCGCGTCGTCGAGGATCACCGTCAGTTCGAGGCGGCTCGCCTCGGTGAAGCCCGCGAGACAGGCCGCATCCAGGCGGACATCCGGTGTCTCGATGTGGTGGTTCGATCCCGCTGGGACGCGATCGATCCGCAACGTCAGCGGCTGCACCACCGGCGGCCGACTCTCGATCCGCACGCTCAGATCGATGAGATCCTGCTCTGACCCGTTCGCGATCACGATCTCTCGGATCACCGGGATCGCGTTCTCGTGGTAGGCGAGGCTGACATGCTCCGTGGCTGTGCAGCCGAGCCGGACAGTCTCCGCGGGCTCGGCCTCTGCGACGGGCTCGATCGTCTCAAGGTTCACGGCGCGATCCATCGACTGGTGAAACGCTCGCCCTGCTTGTAGCGCACGAGCTTGGGGCCGACTTCGTCGCAGGTCTCGCCGAAGGGGTCCCGCGTGACGCTGAACTCGGCATCGTTGACGTAGCCGGTCACGTAGCAGACGTCCTGATACTCGCCCTTAATGCGGTTGCGCATCCTGATCCGCGTCGTCGCAAGAGCGGTCTCCAGCGGGCGCTCCTTGTAGAGGGCGGTGCCGTAGTCGAGCACCTGCGTCTCGATCGACATGAACTCCCAGCGGTCGTCGCGCTGGGCCTGATAATGCCGGGCAAGGCCGGGGTACTTGCTCGTGAAGTTCGCGGTCTGAACGCCGGTCACAAAGCCCCTGGCCTCCTCGCCGAGCGCCTGCTCGAAGAAGCGTGCCCGCTCTCCGTACTGCGCGCGCAGGGCTCGTTCCTGCATGTCGCGCCGGGCACTCTCTTCCTTCTCTTTCTCGCGGTCGAGCTTGCGCCGCTCCTCCAGCTCACGCTGGCGCTTGAACTGCTCCTCGGCGCTGCGGGTCTTGCTGTGGTCGATCTCGGCCTGCGTCTGCGCGACCTCGGCCACCTCGATCCAGAGCGGCAGGAAACGGTGGCCCAGACCGTCTCGGGACATGGCCTCGACGAGTGTGGGGAGGTCCGAGGCCGACGCGTAGACCGCTCCGCACTCGCCCCGCTTCACCGCGATGAAGGCTCCGTCGGCGGAGGTCGGCGTGATGACGGGCTGCCCCGGCAACTCGTCGCCGATCCGATCCGTCAACCGATCGAGGATCGCCGCATGCGCCTCGGCTTGGTCGGGCGCGACCCGGCACAGCACGCTCGACGCGTTGGGCACCACTACGACGCCGAAGCCGTCGCTTTTCCGGCCGCGCACGAGGGCCTCGACCTCGTTCGCTTTGGCGGCCTCCGCCTGCCTCGCGGCGGTGAGCGCGCCGGCGTCGATCACGGTAAGCCGCGCGAACAGGTTGCCGTTGACGGCCTCGACCAGCGTGATCATCCGATCGACAGGCTCGCGCAGCAGGCGCTCGCGTTCGGCGAAGACCAGATCCTGCTTCGCGAGATCGTTCGGCCCGCAGGCGGCGAGCGGCAGGTCGAGCTTGGCCCCAAGCGCCGCGCCGCGGTCGCGGATCTGACGGTTCAGGAACACGTCCGACAGGGGCGCGTGGTACAGGCAGGCGGCGGCCCGCCCGTCCTCGAAGACCAGTTCGCCGCGCAGGTTGCGCACGACGGAGGGCGCCTTGCCGCTATCGTTGTAGAGCGCGATGAGGTCGCCCCGCTCGCCCTCGATCAGGAAGCGGCTCCTGGTCGTCACAGCGCGCGTTAGCCGCGCTGCCTCGTCGATCCGCGCGCGGCGGGCGGCATAAGCCTCGGCAAGTTCCTTCAGCCGGTCGTCGGGCGTCTCCGGCGTGATCCCGGCCACCTCTGCGACGAACCCGGAAAGGAAGGTGTGGAGGTCCTGCGGGATGCCGCCCTTCAGCGTGGCATCCGCCTCGGCCGCGTCCCGCTTCAGGCGTTCGACGAGGACGGTGCGGCTGCGTTGGGCTTCTTCGCGCCGGCGTGCGCGATCCTCGGCTTCGCGGCTGTCGCGCTGCGCGCTGTCCTGCTCAGCCAGCACTGCCTGCGCCTTGGCAACTGCCTCGGGTGCGATCCAGATCGGCAGGTAGCGGAAGGCAACGCCGTCGCGGGCGAGGCCCTTCACCAGAAGGACGAGGTCCTTGGCGCTGCCGTAGACGGCACCGCATTGCCCACGCTTGATCGACAGGAATGCCCCGTCGGCGCTCGCTGTCACCACCGTCGTCGCCCCACGCAGTTCCGCCTTCAAGAGGGCGTTGAGGGGTTCCAGGAGCCGATCGTGCAACGCCTTCTCGCCCGCGGCGATGCGGCAGATCGTGCGCGAGCCCGGAGCGAAGGCAAGGACGGCGAGGCCGTCAGACGTTCCGCGAGCGACCTCGCCCTCGGCCTCCGCCGCGCGGATGCCTTCCGCCTGACGTGCGGCCTCGATGTCAGCCTTTAGGACCGTCCCGGCGAGCGCGTAGACACCAGTCTCGATCGCTGAGGCAATTGTCCCGAACAGCCCGGCCTGCGCCCGCAGCGCCCCGCGCTCGAAGACGATGAGGTCGGCGCTCTGCTGCTGCCCGCTGGTGCAGCGGGCCAGCGTCTCCCGGACCGGCGCGCCAATGGCGCGCGCCTTTGCGACGAGCTGTTCGAGGGCGATGCGGTCGGCCGGTGCGTCTTGTAAGGCGCAGGCGACAGTGCGCTCAGGATCGAAGACTAGGTTGCCGTCGAGGCCGCGCATCACCGCCGCCGCGCGCGGGGAACTGTTGTAGAGCAGGAGGAGGTCGCCGCCCTCGCCTTCGATCAGGAAGCGGTTCTTGTCGGTCACGGCGCGCTGGACCGCCTCGGCCTCGCGCACCCGCGGCTCGACCTGCTCGAAGCGCTGCGCGAGCGCCGGCAGAACGTGAGCGGGATCTTGAGGCGGAGCTTCCGCGGATTGCTGAACCAGCAGGGTCAGTTCGGGGCGCAGGTCTTCCGGCACCGGACCGGCCAGGAGTGTCTGGACGCGGTGGCGCAGGTCGTCGAGCCGGCGCTGCGCCTCCATCCGCGTGGTCTTGTCTCGCTCCTCCTTCCCAAGATCGGCGAGGTAAGCGTCGTAGCGCCGCGCCACGGCTTCGATGCGCCCGGGTAGGCCTGGATCCGTGACGATGACGACGCTCGGGGTGGGGGCCGCTTCCCGGCCGAGCCGGTCCGCGAGCGCGTTGCTGAGAAAACCGTCGCTGCCGAGGCCCTGCGCATCCGAAAAGACCGTGATCGCCTTGCGCGTGACCCCGCCATAGACACCGTCGGCAATTGAGTCGGCAGGGAGGTAGCCAGCGCTGCGCATCGCCTCCTGCAACCGCACGTGTTCCTCGATCGGTCGACCGAGTTCCTGTCGCGCCGCCACCGGTCCCTCCCGCACGACGCGCGCCGCCCAGGCTTCCTTCTGACGCTGGTAGGAAGCGGCGATGCACGGCACCGCCCGTCCTCGCAGAGACGCTGTCACCTTGCCCGTCTCAGGGATGCGGCAGCTCTCGATCGTGCGCTTCACAAGGTCGTTCGATTCCGCCCTCAGATCCGTTCCGGCGTCGGGCTTGAGGTGGCGTAGGGCGTAGAACGGACGTGCCATCTCCAAGTCGACGCGGCGCAGGCCGGCATCCTCGCAGATCAGAATCGGCAGCGGCGTGTTGGCCCGCTCGCAATCGAAGGAAGGCCCGAGGCTGCGGAGGCTCGCGGCCGGCTTCGGCGGCTGAGACGGACGCGGCGCCTCGGACAGGACCACGGCCTCCCTGCGCAGTTCGGCCAACCGCTGCTTCAGGTGGTTGGGAGCGTCAGACTTGGTGCGCGCCTCCGCCTGCGCGCGCAGACCGCTCAGGCGGTCGAGAGCGGAGAGGCGGACGGACTCAGCCTGCGATAGCGAGCCGAGTCCACCGACCTCCCGGCCGATTGTCTCCGTATCGACCGCACTGGGACCTGAGCGGGACGAGAGCTGCCCCTCGATGCGTGCCTGAAGCCGGGCGGCTTCAGAGCGCACCACCGGAGAGGCATCACGCTGATAGTTCGCGAGGGTGGCTTTGAGCACCTGAAGCTGCTCGGTCCTCCCTTGTGCCTCCGCCCGCGCGCGGCGCAGGTCGCGCGCCTCGCCGGTCTCGATCTCGGTGACGAGGATCGGTGTGCCCGAGAAGTGCAGTTCGATCGCTTCGCGCGGCTCGACGGCGTGAACCTCCCCAGCGTTCCGGTAGGCGAAGGACTGGTTGCAGGTGCTCGCCACCGACCAGCCGTTCTCGTCCCGCACCGTGCAACCGACGCTGCGCCGCAGGTTCGGCTCGGTGAAGCGGCGGCATTCGGCGAAGATGCTGCCGAGCCGGCCGTCGTCCGGCCCGACGCCGCGTTGGATCAACCCGGCCAAATCACTGTTGCGCCGTGTCAGGGCGCGGTCGACGCAGAACCGATCAGTATTGGACAAGCGTGCCCAGGCGTCACGCGCGGCCTGAACCTGTGCGGCGCCGAGGAGGCCGCCGAAGAGATCGAGCGGCGTGACCTGTGCAGAAGCCGGACCGATCAAGGCTGTTGCCACCACAGCCCGCAGTAGATTGCGCACCCCGCCCCAAGCCATGCCCCCTCCCCCTGTCCCAAGCTGTTTCGCTTGTCCGACAGGGCTATTCAAGGTTGCGCATGCCGCGGAGGCTCAAATTCTATGCCGCGTTGCTAGACAACAACGCAAGCATGACATCGAAGGCTAACAACTTGGATATGTCATTTGATAATATGAGCGAGGCCTGCTGCAGTCATCGAGCGAAACATATCGGATTGATCTCGTAATAGTTTAATCCATAATACAGCATTATATATATTCTTCGTATACAGGACAATATATGGAGATTGAATATGATAATATCAATCCGAGCGCTGCCGCTCGATAGAAACTTGTCTCACGAGACTGGTGATGTCGGGATAGAGTCGCAGAGACCTACCAGTTAAATTTCTCGATTTAGTTACGATTTTAAGTTATAAATTCTGAGTTTATATCTTATGATTCATATATAAGCTTCGAAATATTCCAAGGATTTTGTTTGATGGTAATGCTTAAATGCAGTTCTATACATCATCAGAGTTGATAGTCAATGAGAATTGATCGGTTTAGAAGGATTATTAGGAGGATTAGTTCGTACTGAAGCTGCTGGCCGCTCTTCGATCTTTGCTGAACAGCTCGCTGCCTTTGCAGGATTTTGATCAGTGTTCATGCCTGTGTGGCAAAAACTTCGAGCACGAGCATGTCGCGGCCACCGCCGACTTGATTCTGTCGGCGGCAACCTTGGTTTGGACTATTCGCTGCGGCGACGCAGCTCGGAGATCCGCGCGTTCAGTACGGCGCGCAGCTCCTGCACCTCGGCATAGGCGGCTTCCGCCTTCTCGAAGGCGGACAGTCCATCGCGGCGGATCTCCTGGGTCAGCGCCTCGATGCGCTTGACCGCTGCCAGGAAGCTCGGGGTCTCGGGGGAATGGGGCATGGTATCGGTGTCCTCGTTGGATGTTCAGTGAGTGGTGGAAGAGAGGGGTTCGACCCGAACGGGTACGGCGCCGTCTGGGAATTGCAGCAGCAGCGGCAGGCCCGCTGAGAGATCCTGGGCGCTGGTGACGATGAAGCCCGTGTCGGTCGCGATCACCAGCGCCGGGGCTTTGCTTAGGAGGACGTCGTCCTCGGTATCACTGAGAGGATTCGCCTGTACGGGATCGGCATCCGGTTCTCTCCGCGCCATCCCGCCGGTTGCCGCGCTCAATCCCAACAGCAGGCTTCGCTCGATGGCCCGATCGAGCTGCCGCAACCGTGCCTCGGCCCCGGTGACGAGATCCTGAAGCGCCGCGTCGAACGCGGTCGTGGCCCGCGCGAGGGCGATGCGGCCGGCCGCCCCGAGATCCTCTTCGATCGCTGCGTCGAAGGCGGCGAGCGCGCGCTCGGCCCGGATTCCGGTGCGCTCGACGAGGTGGCGTACAAGCATCGCGGCCGCTGTCGGCGTCGGCTCGGAGCGCGCCGCCACCGCATCGAGGGCGGTGCGCGGCGTGCCGGCATGGCCGAGGCCGACGATCAGGTTCGGCAGCCGATCAGCTGTCGCGGCACGCGCAACCGCGTAGCTGTTGAGCGGACGGAATGCTTCGATCGGCCCACCTCCACGGCAGACCAGCGTTGCCGAAAGGCCGTGCTCAGCGTGCAGGTTCGTGACGCGGGCCAATGCCTCGGCCAGGGACCGTTCGGCCCCGGCTCCCTCGAAAGCAGCACACACCCGGTGGAGGCGGATGAGTCTGGCCGCTTCGAGCGGCTGCAGCACGTGCTCGACGTCGCGCCGCGCCTCGCCATGTTCTGAGACGACGAGCGCGATGTGCTGGGGATCCTCCGGCTCGATCCAGCTGTCCGGCCCGAAGCGGGCCCCCTCGAGCCTCAGCCGCTGCAGCGTGCGCTCGCGCTCGAGTTCCACTTCGATCGGGATCTGCCCGAGCGAGAGTAGGGCCATGAGCTTAGCCTGGACGCCGGCTCCGCGGCCGAACCGCTGACGTAGGCCGGTGCGCAACTGAACCTCGATGGTACAGTTGACGAGGTCGGCCGGATCGAAGTCAACGCCACGCTCCGCTCGGATCTGAGCGAGTTCAGGAGCATCGAGGCGGACCTTCAAGCGCGGCGGATCATGACTGAGGCTCGCCTGCGCTTCGCCGAGCAAGAGGAGATGGCTGTCGGGACCGGCGGCCTCGACGGTGAGGACGCAGGCCCGCACGGTGTGCTCGCCGCGCAAGCGTTGGCGCAGCCAGCCGATCATGTCGCGCAGTTCGTGCACGTCGGCGGCGCCTGGTGCGGGTTCAAGCGCGCTGCCAAGGCGGCGGACGCCCGGTGGCGCTTCGCCGCCCGAATGAGACTGGGGCGGCGGCGTGTCCCTCCAGCTTGGGAATCGGTGATGTCGCATCGTGTCCGTTCGTGTGTCGTCGTATAATGGCGGGGTCGAGTGGTCCGGCGGCTTGTCGTGCAGGCCGCCAGCCTCTGGGTGCGAGGGCGTCAGTCGAAGAGCGCTCCCTCCTCAGCCGGGCGGTCCTCGACCGCTGGTGCCGCTTCGAGTTCACGTGCGATCGCCCCAAGGCGAGGACGGTTGGCCTCGCGCAGCTCGCGGTGCAGGATCTCGATCAGCAGCGCAGCAAGTTCGGGTGCGGTGTCGAAGCTGCGGAAAGCGAGCCCATTGAGCAGCGTTATGGGCCGGGTTCTCCGCGTCAGGATCGGCACCGGGAACTCGCACAGCCGCTGGGCCAGCCCCGGGTCCGACAGGGCCCGGAAAGCGAAGCCATTGCCTGGCTCGACGATCACCGCGTCGAGCGTGCCCCACTCGAGTTGTCCTTCCGCGGCATCGAGAGCGCGGTGAAGCGCCGCCGCCGAACCCGGCTCTTCAAAAGCGAGCGGGTGGCGGATTAGCGCGATCATCCCAAGCTCGTGCCACCGGGCGAGACCGTCCGCGATCGCGTGCGGCGCGCCGTCGTCCGGCTCGATCAGGAACACGCGGCGCAATCGGCGCGGCATCGGCAATTCGCGCTGCCGTTCCCAAAGGCCATTAGCGTCGAGTGCCTCTCGCGCCCGTGCGTCCCGGTCGGCTCAGGCCCTCAGCATCAGCCCGCGATCCAGGCCGATTATCCGCCCAGTGAGGCCGAGCAGTGGGTCGACCGCGAGCGTCAGCAGAACGGTGTGATCGCCGACGAGATCTTCTTCGTGCAGCAGAATGCCCGAGGCCTGCTCGATCTGGTTCGTGAAGTCGCCGGACATAAATGCGGTGAGCCGACCGCTGCGGGTGGGATCGAGCGCTTGGAGGTCGAACAGCCAGCCGTCGCGGTGACGGCAGGGGCGGCTCGCCGTGGCGCGTACCCAGAGGCCGGTGGGCTCGAGCGCGCAGGCGGCCGCGTCCGCACCGGCGGGCATGTCGTGATGTGTCATTTCAGGAGTCCGTAATCAGAGGAGAGGGTCGAAGGCGCCTCGCCGATGCGAAGCGGACGCTGTCCCAGCGCCGCCCTCCGTCACCCCCGTCCTTCATGGGATTTTCAGCGAAGGTGCCTTCGCCCTTTCCCCTTCGATCCATGCTCTCCCAGCACCCAGCAACGGCTTGGGTGCGCACGTCTTTTCCCGTCTTTCGTGATATCCAACGCAGGCGCGCGCATACTGTCGGGGGCCTGTGTCCAAGGCATCGCGGCGCCGAGCGACGAACGCCGGTGCGTTCCGCCTCAAGCCGACGCTGCCTTCGGGTGCAGCGCATCCGCAATCTCCCCAATCACCGATCTCACCGCTCCCCCGGGCCGTCCGGATCACTACGGCCGTTCCTCGCTCTCCTGCGTGTCGTACCCAACCGGGCTTCGCTTCTGGGCGCAACTAGGTGTGCAGTCCCGGAGTGTGATGGTGCATCATGGACGCTAAGGCGTCAGGCGGAGGATGCACTGTGGCAGGAGTTCTTCACGGCCGCGCCCGCACGACGCCGCGTGTTCGAGCCGAGCTCCAAGCGTCGAAAGAAAGTAGCCGCGCCCTGGCCGCCCAGTACGGCCTGAACCCGAAGACGGTCGCCAAGTGGCGGGCTCGGACGGTGACGAGCGATGCGCCGATGGGTCCGAAGACGCCCACGAGCACGATCCTGTCGCCGGCCGAGGAGGCCATCGTGGTCGAGTTCCGGCGCCGGACGCTGCTGCCGCTGGACGATGTCCTGGGTTGCCTGCGCGAGACGATTCCGAGCCTCAGCCGCTCTGCCCTGCATCGCTGTCTGCAACGGCACGGCATCTCCCGCCTTCCGGCAGCCGAGACCGCGCAGACGCGCAAACGCTTCAAGACCTACGACATCGGCTACGTGCATATCGACCGCGGCGAGCTGCGCCACGCCGACGGCAAGCTGATCATGTTCCTCGCCATCGACCGTGTTTCGAAGTTCACCTACGTCGAGTTCCACGACAGCGCGGGCAAGATGGAAGGATCGGCCTTCCTCAGGAACGTCGTGGCGGCTTTTCCCTACAAGATCCACACCGTCCTGACCGACAACGGCATGGCGTTCGCCGATCTGCCCAAGAACAGGACCGGGCCGAGCCGGCAGTTCCTCGGGCCGCACATCTTCGACCGCGTCTGCATCGAGCACGGGATCGAGCATCGTCTGACCAAGCCGTACCATCCCTGGACTAACGGTCAGGCCGAACGCATGAACCGGACGATCAAAGACGCCACGGTCAAGGTCTTCCACTATCAGGACTTAGCAAGCCTGAAGGCGCATGTCCTGGCCTTCGTCACGGCCTACAACTTCGCCAAGCATCTCAAGGCGCTAAGCTGGAAGACCCCGTTCCAGAGCATCTGTCAGGCCTGGATCAAAAACCCAGATCAGTTCAAAATCGACCCGCACCACCTCATCCCGGGACCATACACCTAAGCGCTCAACGCGGAAAGCCTCCGCGTCCGGGATGATCCCGCCATGCGGACCACCAGTCAGATCCGTGATCACCTCCGCGCCTATGTCGACCGGGAGCGAAGCGCGCGACTCGCGCGTCTACAGCGCGACCTCGATCCGCCGTATGCCCCGCTCGTCGGGTCAGGTCAGTTTCCGCTGCCGCCTGCACCACCCGCACCCCTGGCCCCTCCGCCGTTGCCCCCACTGCCACCTCCGCCGACGCCTCCCGATCCACCGTCCCCGCCCCGTCCGCCATCTCCACCCCGGCCACCGCACGTGCCGTCGCCCCCATTGCCGCCCGCACCACCCTTTCCGCCGTTCGTTCCGCGCCCTGGTTGTCCAGGCACGCCCGGTTGACCGGGAGTGCCTCTGCGCCCGCCAGCGCATCCCTGGGTCACGCCCGTTTCGGCCTGGGCGAGGAACAGATCAGCAGTGGCGGTCGATACGATCGCCGGAGGCTCGATCAAAAACGGCATAGCGGCTCCCTCATGGATCGATCACGATTGAACGGGAGGCATCATGGGCATGTTTGATTGCGGTTCGAAGGCGACGCCCGCTACTCGGTCTGATCCGGCTCACACAGCGTGCTCGCCCTGTTCTCGATCGTCACCCTGCTGGCTGCGCGCCTTCCGGCTCGCCAACGGCGACGCATCACGGCCGCCGCGTGGTACCCCAAACCGCGCCCGACCTTCGCCGACGCGCTGGCCGCCGTGCGCTGCGCGATCCGGCGCGAGCGGACTTTGGCGACACCACCGCGCCGACGCGCTCGAACAAAACCTCGCTTCCGCCTGCCAGCTCCCCGGCCTATGCCCCCTGCAACGCTGCACAATTGGCTAAAGTCGAGCTTACTACTGGCTGTAAATTATATGGGTAAGATTGCATGTTAAGTTCAAATGCATGAGGAATTCAGGGTCTGAACGACTGCGCCGAAATCTAGTTTCATAATCAAAAATTGTAGCTTCATCCGCAAGTATTGAAAATAGATGCTCGAGTTGGTCATCCAGTACATAGCCTGCCGCCTGCGCCTTGTTTCGAAGCAACGAACATCCCTGTTGCGCATCGGCGAAGCCATTCAATATTTCCTTTTCAATTATCTCAGATGATTTTTTCTGCAGATTGGGTCGCCCACTAAAATTATAGTGGGCAGCTTGGTCGAAATTGGAAAGACTCAACCAGCCGTCACCTCCGAACCGATCATACATATAAACCGGTATTCCGAGCGCAATAGCATAAGGGACTGTCTTTCCGATAGTCACAACAGCATCCACATAGCTAAAACCGGCCGCCTGGAGTCTTCTAAATTCATGACCCATACCAAAGACAATAACTTTGATGCCAGCTTTTTGAAGAGTCAAAATTGACTCTATCAACTCTTCGGGAATGTGATTGCTAACGACAGCGATACACTTGAGCGTATTGCTCGCCTGCACAACATAAGACCAAAAGTGAGAGGGCGCAGCATTTTTGAAGTTTATGATACGCAGACCGACCTGGTTGCTTGGAACTACTGCATCCGCTGTTTCCTGGGAATTTACAACTAACGGTAGACCTAGATACTTGATCAAATAGTTATCGGGCTTTTCGAGGGGTTCATACGGTGATAAAGACACTAGCGCGATAAAAGGAAGCTTATCGATTTTCTCATAGGTACGAAAGAAAGGCAGCATAGAGAGATGTTGACACCAAACAAAATCAAAATCGAACACTGACGGTAAATCGTGGAGTGTAGACAGGCGAAAGTCGGAGTCAAAATGATCGATGAAGAAATTAGAGATTGTGTGCGCGGCAAGAACAACCTCGTGACCTTGCGCCTGAAACCATTCAGCGGTTTCCAAAGCAACAATCTCTGAGCCAGTAAAGTGAATGAGCTTTCCAGTTGAAATCAGCACCTTAAAACATGAGCTCATGAACAATCTCGCAGTGTAGACTAGGTAATAGATCAGCAAAGTTGATTCATTTTACTAAGAGAGTAATCATAGCTCCTTGCGAAGGTCAACTCACCGGCTCTTTTTTCAGGCAGAAGCACGGCCAGCGCGAGGCCACCCCATATTTCATTTCTGATGTCCGCTCGGTCGTGCATAAGACCAGGGACGTAGTCAAAGTCTACTGCATGCACATATGCACAGTCCTCCCATCCAGCAGCAGCTATACCGCGCCTAACCGTCGGGTTCGAGCTGTCATGCATGAGAATATATGTTGGATTTGTCTTGGGAATATATTGCAAGCAGTTGTCAATATCAGCTCTGACTCCATCAGCCTCGTGACTACCGTCGATCAAAATAAAATTAATTTCTTGTGCTGATTTATTCAGACGAGAGATGACTGCTGGCAGCGTTGAATTGGAGTCACCTGTTATATAGTTCACATTATCGTGCCGTTTAGTATCGCGATGTTGGTTGGCGTCTATGTCGAACGTGTAAACTATTTGGCTATAGTGAGAAATTGGCGCAAGACTTCCGCCCAGGAAAGTCCCAATCTCAATACTTACTTCTGAATTTGCCATACGGAGCACGTGTAGGAGGCCCGCACGCTCACCGAAAGTCATGTGCCAATGACCATGTCCCGACGTCGGAAACAAAAGTTTCTCAAGAATGGGGTGTGCCATAGTTTTCTCCTTTGATGAAAGACCGTTTCTCGAATGGCGTCCGGCCGGACTGCCACTAACTTGCTATGTCATCCAAGAAGCACTCAATGGAATCTACGGGTTCTCGGGGGGGTGGAGCATTATACTCAAATTGCCGTTAATAACAAGCATGAACTCTGAATGTTGCGCTATCGTCTGGGGCTAATTTCCTGTGTATATAACGCAAACTACTTGTCAGCAGGTGGGCGGATTTGACCTGACCGGTATTTCGGACCGAGCCGAGTGAGAGGCTACTGCAAGGCAGCAGCCATGGGTAGCCTGAAGGCCAGATCCGGGAAGATGACGGGCGCCGGAGGCCGATTGCCCAGCGCCGAATGCGGCCGGACGCGGTTGCAGGTGTTTCGCCACAGCCCGATCACGATCTGCGCGTCCCTCAATGAGTAGAAGATTTCCTGCCGTAGGCACTCATCGCGCAGCTTGCCGTTGAAGCTCTCACAATATCCGTTCTCCCACGGCGAGCCCGGCGCGATGTAGTGGATCTGCGGGCCTGTCTTGGCGACCCACTTGCGCAACGCCTTCGCGATTATTTCAAGGCCGTCGTCGCAACAGATATGCTCCGGGGTGCCATGCATGCACACTGCATCGGCCAGCGCCTCGATGACGCTCAGGCTGTTGATCCGCCGGGCCACCTTCAGCCTACGACAGGCTCGGCTATGCTCGTCGATCAGCGTCAGGATGCGTAGAGAGCGCCCCGTCATGGGCCTGTGCCTGCACGAAGTCGAAGCTCCAGACGTGGTTGCGATAGAGCGGGCGCAGCCGCACGCATGAGCCGTCGTTCAGCCCCGGACGGCTGCGCGGTCTGTGCTTCTGGGGGACCTTCAGCCCCTCGTGACGCCCGATGCGCTGAACCTGATCCTTGCCGATCTGCCAGCCGTCTGCCTGCAGCGACGCGGCGGTAGCCGTAGCGCCCGTACTCGGACGCCAAGGCGATGATGGCGCGGGTCAGCGCATCCTCGTCGGCCGGCAGCGAGGGCATGTAACACTGTGTGCCCCGATGCCGACCGACCATCCGGCAGGCGCGACGTTCCGAGAGGCTGTACTTCTCTTGGATTGCCGCCACCGCCTGCCGGCGCCGTTCGGGGGCTACACGTTTCCCGAGGCGACGTCCGCCAACCCCTGCATCTCCAAGGACAGGTCGGCCACAAGCCGCCGCAGCCGAGCGTTCTCGCGCTCAAGATGCTTCATCTTCCGCGCCTGATCGACGTGGAGGCCGCCTTACTCCTTGCGCCAGCAGTCACAGCTCTGCGCGGAGATCTCCGCCTTCTTAGCTGAGCCAGCGCCAAGCTCTTGCCCTGGGCTGTCTGCACCTCGATCTGGCGCAGCTTCAGCACCACCTGCTCCGCGCTCGTCTTCTGACCTCGCCGCATGTCCGACCCCTTTGGTCCTAACTGATCCTCTCAATCAGCCCGGTCCAAAACCAGTCGGTCAGGTCACTCTGCTCGCTGAAATCGAGAGCGACTGCTTCCGGGCCGCGCGACATGGCGCTCCTCCCTCATCAGGCACCCACCAATCCGCTCACCCTACCAAACTGTCAAATCACTCATAACTGAGACCACCAGAGACATCTTTGCCAACCCGACAAGCCCGTACGGGAGATAGGCCAGCTATTTCGGGCTCCGAGGGATGGCCTCAGCAACGTCCCGATCAAGACCCAGCATCCGCCGTGCCAGCCCGGCATCGCCGCCACCGGCGAAATCATCGAAGGCCGTCTCGGTAACGCGGATGATGTGATCAGCGATGAAAGCGGCCCCCTCGCGAGCGCCGTCCTCGGGGTGCTTCAGGGCGCATTCCCATTCGAGGACCGCCCAGCCGTCATAGTCGTACTGCGCGAGCTTCGAGAAGATCGCCTGGAAGTCGACCTGCCCGTCGCCGAGCGAGCGGAAGCGTCCGGCGCGCGCGATCCAAGGCGCAAAGCCGGAATAGACGCCCTGGCGCCCATTCGGGCGGAACTCCGCGTCCTTGACGTGGAAGGCGCTGATGCGCTCGTGGTAAATGTCTATGAAGGCGAGATAGTCGAGCTGTTGCAGCAGGAAATGCGAGGGATCGTAATTGATCCGGCATCGCGGATGGCCGCCGAGCCGGTCGAGGAAGAGCTCGAACGTGGCGCCATCGAAGACATCCTCGCCCGGATGGATCTCGAAGCCGATATCGATGCCATGCTCGTCATAAACGTCGAGAACAGGCCGCCAGCGCTTCGCCAGCTCGCCGAATGCCTCGTCGACGAAACCCGCCGGACGCTGCGGCCAGGGGTAGAGAAACGGCCAGGCCAACGCCCCGGTGAAGCTGACCGAGCCAGCGAGGCCGAGCCGACGGGAGGCCTTGGCGGCGAGCTTCATCTGCTCCACCGCCCATTCCTGTCGCGCGGCCGACTTGCCTCTCAGCACGGCGGGCGCAAAGACGTCGAAAGCGGCATCATAGGCCGGGTGGACTGCGACGAGCTGGCCCTGGATGTGGGTCGAAAGCTCGGTGATGACGACGCCGTTCTCACGTGCCACGCCCGCGATCTCGTCGCAGTAATCCTGCGAGGCCGCAGCCTTCTCAAGGTTGAACAGGCGGGTATCGCCAGAAGGCAGCTGGACGCCGCGATAGCCGAGCGCGGCCGCCCAACGCGTGATCGCGGCCCAGCTGTCGAACGGCGCGGTATCGCCCGCGAACTGTGCCAGAAAGATCGCGGGGCCCTGCATCGTCTTCGCCATCGTGCCGTCCTCCGCCGCGGACGATGCCGCGCGACGCCTCGACGGTCCAGTTCGGCGGCACTTCGCATCGGCCGGCACTTCGCTGAAACTTCTGCCCGATTCTGGCCAAAGTTCGGTCTTGTCGATGGCTGCGGGCCGAAGCTAGCGTTGCGTCAACGGCCGTCACAAGGCCGGCGGAGGAACGCGGGAGGCGGTCATCGCGCAGCCTTGGGAGACCCTGGGTCCCGACGAGCTTGCCGTGCTCGTGGCCACCTTCTGGTCTGGCGGCACGGCGCGCCACGCGCTGGCGGACACGCTGCGATTCTCGCGCAGCAAGACCAATGCGCTCGCCGCCGGCCTGATCGACCAGGGCCTGCTCGACGAGGCCGGTGTACAGCATTCGACGGGCGGCCGGCGCCCCGAGACCCTGCGCATCCATCGCCGCATCGGCGTGCTCATCGGCATCGATATCGGCGCGACCAGCCTCGACATCGCCCTGCTGCAGCCCGACCTTTCGATCATTGCCCGCCATTCGCAGGAGGCGGACGTTCAGGCCGGTCCGGGTCCGATCATGGCCCGTCTGCGCGCGCTCATCCCTGCGATGCTGGCGCAGAACGGCATCGTCTGCGACCGGGTCATCGCGGTCGGCATCGGCGTTCCCGGCCCGGTGAACTTCGTGGCCGGCCAACTCGTCAATCCGCCGCTGATGCCGGGCTGGGACAGTTACGCCATCCGCGAGGATCTGCGCGAAATCCTCGATGCGCCGGTCTTTGTCGATAACGACGTGAACCTGATGGCGCTCGGTGTGCTCTGGCGCCAGCGTCGGCAGATCGAGAATTTTCTCGTCATCAAGATCGGAACCGGCATCGGCTGCGGCATCGTCTGCCATGGCGAACTCTATCGCGGGGCCACAGGCTCGGCCGGGGACATCGGCCATATCGGTGTCGATCCGGAAGGACCGCTCTGCCGCTGCGGCAACCGCGGCTGCGTCGAGGCGATGGCGGCTGCACCCGCGATCGTCACGATGGGAACGGAGGCCGCCGAGGCTGGCCGCAGCCCCATGCTGGCCGCGAAGCTCGCGAGCCGGGGGAGCTTGAGCGCAGCCGATGTCGGCGCGGCCTGTCGCGAAGGCGATGCCGCGGCCGATGCGATCGTGCGCCTTTCCGGCCGTTTGATCGGCCAAGTACTGGCGGCGCTGGTCAACTTCTACAACCCCTCGCACATCTTCATCGGCGGCGGCGTGGCGGCGATCGGTCCGCTCTTTCTTGCCGCGATCCGTCAGAGCGTGAACCAGCGCTCTCTCGCCCTCTCGATCCGCCATCTCGAGATCACCTCTGCGCCGCTCGGGTCGGAGACCGGGCTGATCGGCGCCGGCGTGCTGGCGATGCGGGAAGCGCTGCGCAGCGGAGCCCCGGCATGAAAGCATCAGGCACCCGCGCGCCCGGCCTCGCTGTCGCCTTCGACGGCATCGTCAAGCGCTTCGGGCCGGTCGAGGTGCTGCACGGCGTCTCGTTCGGGCTGGAGACCGGCAAGGTCTACGGGCTGCTCGGTGAAAACGGCGCCGGCAAGTCGACCTTGATGAAGATCCTCGCAGGCTACGAGAGCCCGACCGAGGGCCGGGTGCTGATCGGCTGCGAGCCGGTGGCGTTCGCGGGATCGCGGGATGCCGAAGCGTGCGGCATCGTCCTGATCCATCAGGAATTCAATTTGGCTGACGACCTCACGATCGCCGGCAACATCTTTCTCGGTCACGAGAAGCGAAAGGGCCTGCTCCTCGACGAGACGGCGATGCGCACCGAGGCCGCGGCGGTGCTGGCGCAGGTTGGGCTGGAGCGTAAGCCGGACACGCCGGTGCGCCAGCTTATCGTCGCCGAGAAGCAGCTCGTCGAGATCGCCAAGGCGCTCTCGCGCAAGGCGCGCCTGCTGATCATGGACGAGCCGACTGCGACGCTCACGCCCTCGGAAGTCGCCCGGCTTTTCGGGCTGATCGGGCGATTGCGAGCGGACGGCGTGACCATCGTCTACATCTCGCACAAACTGGACGAGGTCGAACGCATCACCGACGAAATCGTGGTGATGAGGGACGGCGCGCTCGTCGACCGGGCCGCCACCGCCTCCCTCACCCGCCACGCCATGGCGACGATGATGGTCGGCCGCGAGATCACCGACCTCTTCCCGGCCAAGCCGCCCTTCGACCCCTCCGCCGTGCCGGCACTGTCCGTCATGCATTTCGATGTGCCCGGCTGGGCGCAGGATGTCTCCTTCGCGGTGCGGCCTGGTGAAATCCTGGGCTTCGCCGGGCTGGTCGGCGCCGGTCGGACCGAGCTGTTCGAGGGGATTCTCGGCCTTCGCCCCGGCACGGGGCGGGTCGCACTGTCGGGCCGCAGCGTCACCTTGCGCTCGCTCGGCGAGGCGACGCGTCATGGGCTCGGTTATCTGAGCGAGGACCGCAAGGGCAAAGGCCTGCATGTCGACTTTCCGCTCGCGCCGAACCTGACGCTGATGGCCCTGGCGCGCTATGCCAAGCCGCTGCTCGACCATGGCGCCGAGCGCAATGCGCTTGCGCGCGCCGTCGAGGCCTTCGGCATCCGCACCGGTTCGCTTTCGGTCAAGGCCGCCGCGCTCTCGGGCGGCAACCAGCAGAAGCTGGCGCTGGCCAAGGTGCTGCATCCGCAGCCGAAGGTGCTGGTGCTGGACGAGCCGACTCGCGGCGTCGACGTCGGCGCCAAGCGCGAGATCTATTTCCTCATCGCCGAACTCGCCCGCAAGGGCCTCGCCATCGTCGTCATCTCATCGGAGCTGATCGAACTCATCGGGCTCGCCCACCGGGTCGCGGTGATGCGTGGCGGCCGGCTCGTCGCGACCGTTGAGGGCGACGAGATGACGGAAGAGGCGATGATCGCGCATGCCACGGGGACGCGCCATGTCGCAGCCTGAGATCGCGTCCGGCCAGGGCCGCAGCAATGGGCAGGCCCAAGCCCGTGACGCTACGGAGCTTCGCCGTGGCGCGGCCGGCCGCTCCTTGATGGAGCGCTTCGCCGGCCTGGGGCCGGTGATCGGCCTGATCGTGCTCTGCGCTGTCGGTGCGAGCCTCAACAGCGAGTTCGCCACTCTCGACAATGGGCTGAACGTGCTCACCCGCACCGCCTTCATCGGCATCATCGCGGTCGGCATGTGCTTCGTCATCATCCTGGGCGGCATCGACCTTTCGGTCGGCTCGATGGCGGCGCTGATCGCCGGCTGCGTGATCATGTTCATCAACTGGGCGGCCGGCGCCTTCGCCTCGCCGCTCATGGCCGTCATCGTCGGCACGGTGCTCGCGGTGGTGCTCGGCGCGGGCTTCGGCCTGGCGCATGGCTTGCTGATCGCCAAGGGGCGCATCGAGCCCTTCATCGTCACACTGGGCACCCTCGGGATCTACCGGGCCTACCTGACCTATTTCGCCGATGGCGGCGCCCTGACGCTGGAAAACAACCTCGCCGACCTCTACGCTCCTGTCTATTACGGCAACCTGCTCGGCGTCCCGCTGCCTGTCGTGGCCTTTTTCGTCGTCGCAGCGGTCGGTGCCGTGATCCTCAACAAGACGGCCTATGGCCGACATGTGCAGGCCATCGGTTCGAACGAGACGGTCTCGCGCTACGCCGCCGTTGACGTCGATCGGGTCAAGATCCTGACCTATATGCTGCTGGGCATCTGCGTCGGCACCGCCACGCTGTTCTATGTGCCGCGCCTGGGCTCTGCCTCACCGACGACAGGACTGCTCTGGGAGCTTGAGGCGATCGCCGCCGTCATCGTCGGCGGCGCGGCCCTCAAGGGCGGCCACGGCACGATCATCGGCACCGTGGTAGGTGCGATCCTGCTCTCGGTGATCAGCAATATCCTCAACCTGTCGAGCCTGATCAGCGTCTATCTCAACGCCGCCGTCCAGGGCTTCGTCATCATCGTCGTCGCTTTCATGCAGAAGGGCCGGCGCTGAAGCTCGGCCGTCACGGGAGAGAGCACCATGCTTACGCGGACACGACGCAGCCTCCTCCTCGCCGCCACCGCGGCAAGCCTCGCCTTGGCGGCCGGCGGCGCCGCCGCCGAGCCCGTCAATCTCGGCGTCTCGATCCCGGCCGCGACCCATAGCTTCATGGGCGGCATCAACTACTGGGCAAACCGCGCCAAGAAGGAACTGGAAGCCCAGCACAAGGACCTGAAGATCACGATCCGCACGGCCGCCAACGCCACCGAGCAGGCGAACCAGCTGCAGGATCTGAGCACCGTCAACAAGATCAACGCGCTTGTCGTCTTCCCCTTCGAATCCGCCGCGCTGACGCGGCCGGTCGCCAATGTGAAGGCCAAGGGAGCCTACGTGACGGTCGTCGATCGCGGCCTGACGGACACCTCGGCACAGGACGCCTATGTCGCGGGCGACAACACCGCCTTCGGCAAGATCCCGGCCGAGTACATCGTCAAGGCGCTGAACGGAAAGGGCAATGTCGTCGCGTTGCGCGGCATCCCGACCACGCTCGACACCGAGC
>NZ_BPRD01000078.1 GCF_022179745.1 Methylorubrum podarium | reverse complement strand
TGGCCGAGGGTGTCGTTGACCTGCTTGAAGTTGTCGAGGTCGAGGCAGAGCACGGCGAAGCCGGTGTCGCGCCGGGCCTGGGTGATTGCCCCCTCGATGCGCTCGCGCAGGAGCACGCGGTTGGGCAGGTCGGTCACGGCGTCGTGCCGGGCCATGTGGGCGATGCGGGCCTCGGCGTTCCAGCGCTCGGTCGCCTCCTCGTAGATCGCCACGAAGCCGCCGCCGTCGATCGGCTGGATCTCGATGGCGACGACGCGTCCGTCGGCGAGATGCTGGATCTGGGTCGGCACGGCGTCCGCCCCCATCAGCGCACCGATCTCGGCGACCTGTTCGGCCTCGCTCGAGTCCGACAGATTTTCGGTGATGACGTTCCTGCGCAGAACCTCCAGGGCCGGCATGCCCGGCGTCACGGCGCCGGGGGGCAGGCGGTAGATCTCGTGATAGCGGCGGTTGACCACGAGCAGCCGGTGATCGCGATCGTAGAGCAGGAAGCCGAGAGACAGGGTGTCGAGCGCCGCGTGCAGCCGGGCGACGCGGTCGCTCAAGTCCTCCTCGCGGCGGCGCAGGTTCGTGATGTCGGTCGGCCGCATCGCGACGGTGAGATCGTGGACGAGACGGCGCAGCGTGAGGAGCGCGAGGGCGAGTGCCGCGGCGCCGGCACCCGCGACGAGCAGGGCCCGCGAGACCGGTTCCACGGAAAAGGAGGCGGCGAGCGCGGCGACGGCCAATCCGGCCACGGTCAAGCACAGCCGCAGGCCGGCGCGCTGCACGGATCCGCGCATGGTCACCGCCCCGCTCGGCGGATCCGATTGTCGATCCGCGGCTGCATCACATTCGGCCTGCGCGTGCATCGCTCGCCCGACTTCGTCTCAGTTCCCGGCGAGAATGGCCGCATCCGGTTAAGAGTGCCTACCCGGACTCCAACCACAGATCGTTTTTCTGATGGTCTGCCGATCATTCGGCAATGCAGCGGTGCGGCGCCCGAGCGATCCCGCGCGTCTAAAAAACCTTTCCCCGGGGACGCGTGCGCGCCGGGTCCGAAGCGGCCGGTTCAGAACTTGCCGAGCAGCGGGAATTCCTGGCTCAGCGTCGACTCGGCGGGCAGCGGCGCCTCGCGGCGGCGCGGCTTGCGGTTGAGCACCTGTTTCAGCTTCGTCTTCAGGAGGTTGATGTCGAACGGCTTGAGGATGAAGGCGTCGGCGCCCGCGACGTGGGCGTGGTTGATGTCCTCGAAGTCGAACGAGGTCTCGGTGAGGATGAAGGGCGTGTTCATCAGGCTGTCGTCGGCCCGGATCTCCCGCAGGAGCTGGAGTCCGTCCATCGGCTCCATGGCGAGATCGGAGATGACGAGGGCGTAGCGGCGCTCCCGCATGCGCACGAGCGCCTCGGTGGCGTCCGACACGCCCTCGACGTCCGGGAATCCGAGGCGGGTCATCAACTCGATGATCAGCCGCAGGAGCTTGGGCTGGTCATCGACGATGAGGATGGGAAGCGTGTCGCTCATGGCGTCCGGGATGGTATCTCAACAGGATCTCTGAAGGGCGGGCGGGCAGCCCGCCCGCTCAAACGAACAGATGGTCGATGCCCTGCTTGGCCATCGATTCGGCTTGGAGCGTGACGGCCAGCCCGTGGATCGCGCTGCCCTTCGGCGTGCCCCGCTGCAGCATCGGCAGAAGGCCGGATTTGGCGAAGTGCGGCTCGTTGGCGGGCGTCCGGCTCACCGTAGTGAACGAGCTGACGAAATCCCGCTTGGCGATCTCGCGCCACTCGACGATCTGCACGTCGCGGTGACGCGAATCGGCGGCGATCCGCTGGAAGGTCTCGTTGACCGATTGACGCTCGCCCTCGACGACCTGGATCGCGAAATTCTGGTCGATGATGAGAAAGCTCGTGATCACCGCGAACTCGTTCTTCTTCTGAGCCTGACGTGTGATGTCGCCGATCTGCTTCGCGCGCAGGGCCGGCTCGTTCGAGATGGTCAGGCGCGAGAAGTAGATCAGGTGGACGAGGCTCGTCCTCTTGTTCTTCATGGGTGCCGTCCGACGCGAAAGCTCAGCATCCACCCTACGGCCGTAGCGATAACGGGCCGTAAACACGGCCCCAACCGGCAGAAACTGCCGCATGTTCGGGACGCATCGTCCAATTTTGCCGAGTTCGGGGAGAGGCCACCTCAACAATCTCAGTGGCTTAGCTCTGGCATGCCGATTGCGCTCCGGCATCCAACACCTCGTGCGGCCTTGTGGAGCGAGTGAACGCCATGGACGTCTTTTCCGCGCTTCAGACCGCGGTCTCGGGCCTGAAGGCGCAATCCTTCTCGTTGAGCAACATCTCCGGCAACATCGCGAACTCGCAGACGACCGGCTACAAGCGCATCGATACGGGCTTCGTCGACATGCTCGTCGACAGCAGCAACCCCAAGACCCAGACCGCGGGTTCGGTCGCGGCCTTCTCGGAGCTCACCAACTCGGTCCAGGGCAACAAGGTCTCGACCGGCGTCTCCACCAACATGGCGCTCGACGGTCAGGGCTTCTTCGTGGTGCGCAAGAAGACCACCGACACGGGCGGCGGCGAGAGCTTCTCCACCGCCAACCTCTACACCCGCCGCGGCGATTTCGCCCCGGACAAGGACGGCTACCTCGTGAACGGGGCGGGCTCCTACCTCGTCGGCGCGAGCCTCGATCCGGTGACCGGCCAGACCACCGGCACGGGGCCGATCAAGATCTCCAACGCGATCATCCCGGCCAAACCGACGACGACGATCACCTACTCGGCCAACCTGCCGAAATCGCCGGCCACCACCAACGCCGCCTCGACCAAGGGCCTGCTCTCCGCCTTCAGCGACGGCACCGACGCGCGGGTGACGCCGACCAACGGCGCGACCGGCGGCACCGTGTCCCAGGCCAACGCGCAGACCTTCATCGACAACAGCATCGCCGGCCCGGCGCTGACCGTCTACACCGCCTCCGGCTCCCCCGTGAGTGTCCAGAGCCGCTGGGCGAAGGTGGCCGCCGCCGACACGGCGACCGGCACGAGCGACACCTGGAACCTGTTCACCGCCGACAAGACCAGCGTCACCGGCAACCAGACGAGCTGGACCAATATCGGCCAGGCCTTCACCTTCAGCGCCAGCGGGCAGATGACGGCGCCGACGGGGAGCACGGTCGCGATCAACAACCTGACCGTCGACGACGTCAACGTCGGGACGGTGGCCCTCGATCTCGGCGGCGGCCTGACGCAGTACGCCGCCGCCTCCGGCACGGTGACGACCAACGACCTCAAGCAGAACGGCTACGCCTCGGGCTCGCTGAACTCCGTCGAGGTCGGCGAGAACGGCATCATCAGCGGCAAGTACTCGAACGGCTCGGTGATCGGGCTGGCCCGGGTCGAGGTGGCCCAGTTCGTCAACCCCGACGGGCTGAAGCCGGACTCGCTCGGCAACTACCAGCAGACCGTCGCCTCGGGCGAGGCGATCAGCGGGCTCAAGGACTCGACCCTGGTCGGCTCGAACCTCGAGCAGTCGAATACCGACATTGCGGCGGAATTTTCGAAGATGATCGTTACCCAACAGGCCTACTCTGCCAACACCCGGGTGATGTCGACGGCGCAGACGATGATCTCCGACCTCCTGAACGTCATCCGCTGACCGGTCCCTGAGCGAGGAGAAGCGCCTTGGCCCTCGACGCGTTCAGCACGGCCACCGCCGGCCTGCGGGTCACGCAGGCCCAGATCGGGGTCGTCTCGCAGAACATCGCCAATGTCGGCACGGCGGGCTATGTCCGGCGCACGCTCTCGCCGATCACCTCGGGGTCGGGGAATGCCGGCGTGGCGACCGGCACGGTCGCCCGGGCGCTCGACGCGGCGGCGCTCAAGCAGCTCCGCTCCGAGACGTCGGGCGCGGCCTACACCTCGCTGATGTCCAAGACGCGCACGCAGCTCGACACGCTCTACGGGCGGCCCGGCGACAGCTCGGCGCTGGACGGCGTGTTCAACAACTTCACGCTCTCGCTCCAGACCCTCGCCGCCAACCCGACCTCGACGGCGGCGCGGGCGACGGTCCTCAGCGCGGCCAACGACATCGCCACGCGCATCGGCAGCGCCGCCAACGGCGTCCAGGCCCTGCGCTCGGGCCTCGAGACGCAGCTCTCCATCGACACGAGCAAGGCGAGCGACCTGCTCGCGCAATTGGCCAAGCTCAACACCCGCATCGTCGCGACCTCGGCCGGCGATCCGAGCCGGCCCGATCTGGAGGATCAGCGCGACCAGGCGCTCACCAGCCTGTCGGGCCTGATCGACATCAACGCCGTGACCCAGAGCGACGGCAGCGTGAGCGTGCTGACGAGTTCGGGCGTCACCCTGCTCGATCGTTCGGACGCCGCCTCGCTCAGCTTCGACGGCCGCGGCACCCTCTCGGCCAACGCCCTCTACGATACCGACCCGGCGCATAGCGGCGTCGGCACCATCGTCGCGACGACGCCCGGCGGCGGCAAGATCGACCTGCTCGCCTCCGGGGCGATCCGGTCCGGCTCGATCGCCGCGGCGATCGAGCTGCGCGACACGGTGCTGCCGCAGGCTCAGCGCCAGCTCGACGACCTCGCGGCGGGCCTGTCGCGGGCGATGTCCGACCGCGTCGCCACCGGCACGCCCCCCACCGACGGCACCACGGGCGGCTTCGACATCGACCTGACCGGCCTCTCGGCCGGCAACGCGATCACCCTGACGGTCCAGGACGGCAGCGGCACGCAGCGCAACATCATCCTGATGCCCTCGTACCAGGCGCCGCCGCCCGCGGTTCCGGCCGGGAGCACCGACGACGCCAACGCCACGGTCATCCCCTTCACGATCCCGCAGCCCGGCGCGAGCCGTTCCCCCGCCTCGGTCCGTGACGCGATCTCCGCCGCGCTCGGCGGGGGCTACAGCGTCTCGAGCACGCCGGGCGGCGCGGCGGGGGCGCTGCGGATCCTCTCGACCGGCGGCGCCACCCTGGTGGCGGCGAGCGCCAGCGTGACGCAGGTCACCTCGGCGAGCGACATCAAGGGGTCCGCCACGCAGCTTCCGCTCTTCGTCGATGGTGCGTCCGCCGCGCTCTATACCGGCTCCTTCGACGGCGGCTCGCAGCTCACCGGCTTCGCGCAGCGCATCGCCGTGAACCCGACCGTGGTCGGCAGCGCCGGCAGCCTCGTCGGGATCACCGGGACGGGCGCCGGATCCAGCGTCGGCGACGGGACCCGGCCCCAGGCCCTCTACGACGCGCTGACGAGCACGCAGCGCCTGTTCTCCTCGTCGAGCGGCATCAGCGGCATCGACGCCCCGACGCGGTCGAGCGTCGCGGACTTCGTCCAGGGCGTCATCTCGGTGCAGGGCGCGGCGGCGGCGGCGGCGCAGGATCTCGACGAGGGGCAGAGCATCGCCCTCTCGACGGCGCAGGGCCGCTTCGCCTCCGCCTCGGGCGTCAACATCGACGAGGAGATGTCGAACCTGATCGCGCTCCAGCAGGCCTACGCGGCCAATGCCCGCGTGCTCACCGCCGCCCGCGACATGATCGACACCCTGCTCAGAATCTAGCTGCGGAGCCGCCGATGACCATCTCTGCCTTCGCCGCCGGCACCTATCGCTTCGACCGCCAGTCGGCGAGCCTCGTCAGCATGAAGAACCAGCTCGACGGGCTGGCCCAGCAGCTCTCGACGGGGCGCACCGCCGAGACCTATGGCGGCCTCGGCGTGGCGCGCACGACCAGCCTGAGCGCCCACGCGGCGATCAGCGCGCAGGACGGCTATCTCGCGGCGATCTCCTCGGCCGAGACCCGGGTGAAGCTGACGAGCGCCAGCCTGACCCAGCTCAAGTCGCTCTCCGACAGCACCCGCTCCAACCTCAGCGGCAACATCGCCTCGCGCAACGAGATGCTGCCCGCGACCACGGTCCAGCTCGCCGCCAACAACCTCGCGGCGGCCGTCGATGCCCTGAACCAGCAGGCGGGCGGGGTCTACGTCTTCTCCGGGCGGGCCACCGAGACGGAACCGGTCGTGTCCCAGGACGCCATCATGAACGGCGTTCCGGCAGCGGGCCTGGATGGGCTCAAGGCGCTGATCGCCGAACAGAAGAAAGCCGATCTCGGCCCCGCGGGCAACGGACGCCTGATCCAGGGCACCGGCACCCTGACGGTCAGCCTGTCGGAGGATCCCAATCCGGAGGCACGGGCGAATTTCGGCTTCACCCTGATGGGCGCGTCGAGTTCGAACAGCGCGGCGCTCGGCGCCAACTTCACCGCGGGGGCGAAGCCCGACGTCACCTTGAACTTCGCGCAGCAGCCCGCCGACGGCGCGCAGGTGCGGGTCGTGGTGCAGCTCGCCGACGGCAGCCAGAAGACCCTCGACCTGACGGCCCGCGCGGGCGAAGCCGGGAACGCCGCGGGCGCCTTCGCCATCGGCAGCACCCCGGCGGAGAGCGCCGCGAACCTGAAGCGGGCCCTCGGCGGCGCCGACATCGCCAGCGTGCAGAGCGCGAACCCGCCCGGCGTCACGGCGGCCTTCGCCAACGGGCAGGCCGCCTCGACCTCGTTCACGGTCGGCACCGGCGTCACGGCCGGCGACGCGATCACGCTCAAGCTCGGCCTGCATGACGGCACGACCAGGACGATCACCCTGACCGCCGCCCAGGCGGCGGATCCGACCTCCGCGACGACCTTCGCCATCGGCGCGACGCCGGAGGAGACCACCGCGAATCTCTCGCGCACGCTCCAGAACGCCCTCACGACGGCGGCCGGCACGGAGCTCTCGGCGAGTTCGACCGCCCGCGCCTCGCTCAACTTCTTCGAGGGATCGCCCGTGGCGGGCCTGAGCCCGCGGCGCGTCGCGGCGGACGGCAACGGCTATGCCGAGACCGCGAGCGCCAAGACCGTGATCTGGTACAAGGGCGACACCGCCGCCGACCCGCGGGCGACGGCGACCGTGCAGGCCGGCACCAGCCGGACGGTGGAGATCGGCGCCCAGGCCAACGAGGAGGCGATCCGCCGGACGCTGGCGGGCATCGCTGCGATCGCGGCCGAGAGCTTCACCACCGGGACCGGAACCGTCGACACGGCGCGGTTCGAGGCGGTCTCGACCCGGGCGGCGGGCCTGCTCACCGCGGGCGAGGACCAGCAGAGCCTCGAGCAGCTCGGCACCGATTTCGGCCTCGCGGCCAGCAGCATGGCCAACGCGAAGTCGGTGGCGAACACCACCAAGGCGACCCTGGAGGCCTCCCTCGACGGAGTCGATACGGTCTCGACGGAGGAGGTCGCGGCCAAGCTCCTGAGCCTGCAGACGCAGTTGCAGGCGAGCTACAAGGTCACCTCGATCCTCTCCGAGATGAGCCTCGTCAACTATCTGCGCTGAGCCGGTCGTCTCGGCCGGCAGCCGCCGCTCGGGATGCCGCCCGAAACGAGAGCGGCCCGAGGTTTCCCTCGGGCCGCCCGTGTCATGCCTTGCTCGCTCGTCTTACTCGGCGGCGTCCGGCGTATCGGCCTTCTCCGGAGCGGCCTCGTCCTCGGTGCCCTTGTAGCGGGTCCGGCGACGCCGGGGCTTGGGGGCAGGCGCGTCCTCGGCCGAGGGCACCTCGGCGACGGGGGCCGCCTCGCGCGGCTCCGGCGCGGAGCGCGGGGCCGGAGTCTCGGCCGCAGCCGGCAGCGGAGCGGGATTGCGGGTCGCGGTCATCAGGAAGGCGGGCAGCGCCGACGGGTCGGCGGCCTCGGCCGCGGCGGCACGGTCGCTCGCACGGCCGCGCCCGCGCCGCGGCGCCGGGCTGTCGGGACGCACCGGCCCCTCGGACCGCGGGGCGGCCTCGGCGCGGCTGTCCTGACGCGGTTCGGCCTGACGCGGCTCTTGGCGCGGCTCGACCTGACGCGAATCTTGGCGCGGCTCACCCTGGCGCGCGTCCTGACGCGGCATCTCGGAGGGTTCGCCGCGGCCGTTCTCGAAGCGCGCGGCGTCGCGGCGGTTCTCACGCGGGTTCTCGCGGCCTTCCTGAGGCTGCTGCCCGAAATCCTGCCGGTAATCCTGGCGCCGGTCCTGCCGGTAATCCTGCCGATCCTGACGGGGATAATCCTGGCGGTCCTGGCGTTCGGGCCGATCCTGACGCTCGGGCCGGTCCTGGCGGTCCTGGCGGAAGTCCTGCCGCGGCTCGCCGCGGTTGTAGTCCGGCCGGTTGCCCTCGAACCGCTGGCCCCGGTCACCGCGGTCGTTGCGCTCGTTGCGGTTCTGGAAGCGCTGGTTCCGGTCGTTGCGGTCGCGGCCCTGGTTGCGGCCGTCGAAGTCGTGGCGCTCGAACGGCTGCGGCTGCTGCGCCGGGTCGCCGTACTCGTCGCTGCCGTAGCCGAAGCCCTGGCGGCCGCCCTCGTTGGTCTGGCCCTGGACGGTCTCGTCCTCGCCGTCCTCGTCCTCGTCGAAGCCGTTGCGGGCGTAGCCCTGGCTCGCCTGCGGACGGCCCGGCTCCTGGGCACCGGTGATGATGCGGAAATAATGCTCGCCGTGCTGGAAGTAGTTCTCCGCGGCGATCGGATCGCCGCTCGCCAGGGCGTCGCGGGCGAGCTGCGCGTACTTGTCGGCGATGTGCTGGGCGGTACCGCGGATTTTAACGTCGGGACCGTTCGACTCGTAGGAGCGCGTCAGCGGGTTCGGACCCTTGGGCCGATTGCGACCCCGCATCCGTCGATTCTGGTTTGGTCTCATCGGCCTCGATTGACCCTCGTTACCTGTCGCTCAGTGTGACTGACAGCGCCGGAGCCGTGCTCGCGGACGAGGCGGGCCGGGCGCAGGGCGCCCGAGCGCGCACATCCCGCGATGTTTGCCGCTCGTCCGGTGGCTGCGCTCTGTTCCGGCGCGCCGCGAGACATCCCTCGACTGTCAGGTTCGATCCCACCGAGCCTGGCCGCGACTGCCGGAGCGCGTCCGCTCGATGGTGGGAAGACCGTCCGAAGCCGGAGGACACGGTCAAAACCGATCCTGCCGATACCGTCTTAAAGAGTGCCTCACAAAACTCCCGGAACTCGGAAGCGCCCTTTGGCCGTGGCGGCGCAGCGGGCGTTTTGTGAGAGACGCTCAACGGGCCGTTGGCGGTCTGCATATCTAAGCTAGTGACTGACGCCCTCGACAACAAGCATTTTTTCGTTGCCAGGGCGGCTTATGCCGGATTTCTGCGGGTGTCGCGGCCTTCGCGCCACGCACCGTCCCCGAATCCGCCCCTTCGATCCGTCACCTGCCCGCCAAGGATGGCCGAACCGTGACGACCCGATCGTTGCCGGCGAGATCGCGGCCGACGCTCACATCCGCAAATCCCATGTCCTGCGCGAGGTGCGTCAGCGCACGTCCCTGGTCGTAGCCGATCTCGAGGACGAGGGCGCCGCCCGCGGAGAGCAGGCCGGGCCGCCGCGCGATCGCGAGGAGAATCGCCCGGTAGGCGTCGAGACCGTCGGTGCCGCCGTCGAGGGCGGCGAGCGGATCGTGCAGGCGCACCTCCGGTTCGAGGGTCGCGATGACGGGGGCGGCGATGTAGGGCGGGTTCGAGACGATCAGGTCGAACGGTCCCGCCAGCGCATCGAGCCAGGAGCCGCGCAGGAAGGCGGCCCGATCCCCGACGCCGTTCTCCGCCGCGTTCCGGCGGGCGACCGCCAGCGCGCCCTCCGCCCGGTCGAGACCGATGCCGAGGGCGTTCGGGCGCTCGTGCAGCAGCGCCACGAGGATGCAGCCGGTGCCGGTGCCGAGGTCGACCAGGCGCAGCGGCCGGTTCCGGTCGGGAAACAGGCGGAGTGCGGCCTCGACCACGCTCTCGGTGTCGGGCCGCGGCACCAGCGTCTCCGGCCCGAGGGCGAAGGGCAGCCCCCAGAACTCCCAGGCGCCGACGATCCGCGCGACGGGCTCGCCCGCGAGCCGCCGCGCCGCCGCCCGCTCCAGCGCCTCGGCCCCGGCCTCGCCGATGGCCTCGCGCCCGCGCAGCGTCAGGTCGAGGGGGGTGAGCGCGAGGGCGTGCAGGGCGAGGAAGCGGGCATCCGAGCGGGCGTCCGGCAGTCGGGCCGCTTCGAAGACCCGGACAAGATGGCGCAGGGCGGCTTCGCGGGGGAGGGTCGGCGCGAAATCGGGAGTCATGCCGGACCAAGCACGACGCATCCGCATCCCGTCCCTCTCCCCCACGGAT
>NZ_BPRD01000077.1 GCF_022179745.1 Methylorubrum podarium | reverse complement strand
GCGGCGCGCGGCGGCGACCGACGCGCTGACGGGACTGGCCAATCGCAAGGCCTTCGACGGGTTTCTGCGCGACTCGATCGCCCGGACCCGGGCTGACGCCGGCAGCACCTTCTCCCTCATCCTGCTCGACATCGACCGCTTCAAGCTGATCAACGACACCTACGGCCACGAGGCCGGCGACGAGGTGCTGCGCGCCTTCGCCGAGCGCATCCGCCAGTACGTGCGGCCGATGGATATCCTCGCCCGCTACGGCGGCGAGGAAATCGTGATGGTGGTGCCCGGCGCCGAACTGCCCGACGCCCGCGCCATCGCCGAGCGCATCCGCGAGCGGATCGAGGCGACGCCCTTCGCCATCGACGGCGGCACCCGCGACATCGGCGTGACCGTCTCGGTCGGCGTCTCCGTGCGGCGCCCGACCGATTCCGGCCCGGCCGACCTGCTCAAGCGAGCCGACACCGCCCTCTACCGCGCCAAGTCCTTCGGCCGGAACCGGGTCGAGGCGGCGGCGGCGTAATCACGTCAGGCCGTCCGGCTCGGGAACCGGGGTCTCGGTCGCGGCCGCCGCCGGCGGGAACAGGCCGAGCAGCCGCGCGACCTCGTCGCCCTCGGCCCCGCCGAGAAGGTCGGCCAGGGTGTGGCGGTCCAGCACCGCGAGGAACGCCGCCAGCGCCTCCCCCAGCGCCCGCCGCAGGCGACAGGGCGCGGTGATCGCGCAGGACGCGCCGGAGAAGCACTCGACCAGCGCGAGATCGTCCTCGGTCGCCCGGACCACGGCGCCGACCACGATCTCGGCGGGCGGCTTGGCGAGGCGCAGGCCCCCGCCACGGCCCCGGATCGTCCGGATCAGCCCGAGCCGGCCGAGCTGGTGCACCACTTTCGTGAGATGGCTCTCCGAAATTCCGTAGGCCCGCGCGATCTCGGCGATCGAGCTCTGCTGCGGCTCGCGCAGGCCGACATAGATGAGGGTGCGCAGGGCGTAGTCCGTGTAGCGGGTCAGGCGCATGACGGGTCCGAACGGGCTTTAAGGTACATTTCGATTGCATCTTTTCAACCGGCACGGCAAAAGGTGCACGTCGCATGAATCTTTGGATGTGCCCATGCCCACGCCGCTCTCGCCCGAGACCATCGCCGTCATCAAAGCCACCGTTCCGGCCCTCGAGAGCCACGGGCTCACCATTACCCGGCGCATGTACGAGCGCCTGTTCGAGAACGCCGAGATCCGCGACCTCTTCAACCAGTCGCATCACGGCGAGACCGGCTCGCAGCCGAAGGCGCTCGCCCTCGCCGTTCTGGCCTATGCCCGCAACATCGACAATCTCGGCGCGCTGACGGGCGCCGTGGAGCGCATCGCCCAGAAGCACGTCGCGCTCAACATCCTGCCGGAACACTATCCTCACGTCGCCGACGCCTTGCTCGCGGCGATCGGGGACGTGCTGGGCGAGGCGGCGACGCCCACGATCCTCGCGGCCTGGGGCGAGGCGTACTGGTTCCTGGCGGAGCTGCTGATCGGCCGGGAGGCGACGATCTACCGTGATCTGGCGGCGCGCGTCGGCGGCTGGAACGGCTGGCGCGACTTCGTGGTCGAGAGCGTTACCCCGGAGAGCGAGACGATCCGCTCCTTCGTGCTGGTCCCCGCCGACGGCGGTCCGGTGATGCGGCACGAGCCGGGGCAGTATCTCGGCTTCCTCATCGACCTGCCGGGCCGGGGCGTGCTGAAGCGGAACTACTCGATCTCCTGCGCTCCCAACGCGCGCGCCTACCGCATCACCGTGAAGCGTGAGGCGGCAGCCGACCATCCGGCGGGTCTGGTCTCGAACTGGCTGCACGCCGAGGCGTGGGCCGGAACCGTGCTGAAGGTCGCCGCGCCCGCGGGCGATTTCTTCCTCGATCGGGCGAGCGCCGAGCCGGTGGTCCTGGTCAGCGGCGGCGTCGGCCTGACCCCGATGGTCAGCATGCTGGAGAGCCTCGCGGCGGAGACGCCCGAGCGCCCGGCATGGTTCGTCCACGGCGCCCTGAACGGGCGGGTCCACGCCATGCGCGACCACGTGCGCGGCCTCGTCGCGAGCGGCCAATCCCTGTCGGCCCGCACCTTCTACGCGGAGCCGGAGCCGCAGGATCGGCCCGGTGAGCACTACGACGAGGCAGGGCTGATCACGGCGGACTGGCTCGTCGCGAACACGCCGTCCGAGTGTGCGACCTACTATCTGTGCGGACCGAAACCCTTCCTGGCCGCCCTGGCGAACGGCCTCGCCCGCGCCGGAATCCCGGCGGAGCGGGTCCGGTTCGAGTTCTTCGGCCCGGCCGACACGCTCCTCGAAGAGGCGCCGAAACAGGCGGCCTGAAGCGAACGACGGCACCGCGCCGGGGGCGGGATCAGCCTGCCCCCGGATCGGTCTCGTCGCCCTGCGGCGGCACGCCCGGCTTGCCGTCGGTCTTCTCATTCGGGTCCTTGACCGCGTCAGGGGCGCTGTTGGCGGGCTTGTCCCCGTCCCGGCGCTCCCGATCCTTCGCGCGGTCGTCCCCGTCCTGCCTGTCCATCGTCATGCTCCCTCAGGAATCCGTAACCGGGCCGGGGCCGCTCAGGATCTGTTGGCTCAGGATCTTTTGGCCCTCTCCGGCTCGCCCGCGACGGGTTCGCCCTCGCGCGGACCGGCCGCCGCCTTGCGGTCGGAATGGCCGCCGGACGAGCCGCCGAGCGCCGGCGGGGCACGCCCCGCCGCGTCGCCTGGCTGACCGCCCTCGCCCCACTCGCCGCGCCGCTCGGCATCCGAGCGCCCGCCCGTCCCCTGGCCGGTGATCGCCGCCTGTTCAGGGGTCTGATGCCCGCCGCCCGCCGGATGGGGGCCGGGCGAGCCGACGGCCTCGTCGGGCTTACGGGTGCCGGTGTTGCTCAGGTCCTCGTCGGGCCGGTTCTCATTCCCCATCACGCCCTCCGTGGCGCGGGGCCTCCTCCTGGCCGACGGCGGCGGTGGCGCGCTCGATCGCCTCCTGCGCCGTCGCGTCGGGCTCGGAGCGCGAGGACGGATCGGAGATCCGGCGCAGGTTGTCCGGGGGCGTTTCGGCCTCGGTCTGGTCCGTCGCATCCTGCCGCTCCCTGCCGGAGGCGATGCGCGCGGTCTCGGCCGTCCCGTCCGGATTGCCCTTCAGGTCCGCCTGGGTCCGCGCAGGCACGCCCACGTCGAGCGGGGAGTCGGTGCCGACATCCTGGCCATTGCGGTCCGCATAGGCGTCGAACGCCTTGAGCGACGGCCGGTCGGGGGAAGTCTCCGTCATCATCATCCTCCAGATCTGACCGGGACAACCATCCGGGACCGGAGGAGTTGCGATGCGGGTCCTCGACGGACCCGCACCGCCCTTCGCGATTTAGAGTGCCTCACAAAACTCCCGGTCACTGACTGTTCTCGCTCTGGCGAGGACAGCGCGGCGGGAGTTTTGTGAGAGACACTCAGCCGATGCCCTCGAACAGCACCGAGGAGATGTAGCGCTCGGCGAACGAGCAGGCGACGGTGACGATGCGCTTGCCCTGGAACTCGGGGCGGCCCGCCAGTTCCAGCGCCGCCGCGACGTTGCCGCCGGTCGAGATGCCGCCGGGAATGCCCTCGAACTTGGCGAGATCCCGCGCGGTGTCGATCGCCTGCTGGTTCGACACCTTGAGGACGCCGTCGAGGATGTCGGTGTGCAGGTTGTCGGGGATGAAGCCCGCGCCGATGCCCTGGATCTTGTGCGGACCGGGCTGGCCGCCGGAGATCACCGGGCTGTCCACCGGCTCCACCGCGAACACCTTGAGGTGGGGCAGACGGGGCTTCAGCACCTCGCCGACGCCGGTCACCGTGCCGCCGGTGCCGACACCTGCCACGAAGGCGTCGAGCTGACCCTGCGTGTCGTTCCAGATCTCCTCCGCGGTGGTCTTGCGGTGGATCTCGGGGTTGGCCGGGTTCGAGAATTGCTGCGGCATCACCGCGCCGTCGATCTCGCGCAGCAGCTCCTCGGCGCGGGCGATGGCGCCCTTCATGCCCTGCGGGCCGGGGGTGAGCTCGAGTTGCGCCCCGAGGAAGGCGAGCATCTTGCGCCGCTCCAGCGACATCGTCTCCGGCATGACCAGGATCAGGCGGTAGCCGCGGGCGGCGGCGACGAAGGCCAGAGCGATGCCGGTGTTGCCCGAGGTCGGCTCGACCAGCGTGCCGCCGGGCTTGAGCCGGCCGGAGGCTTCAAGCGCGTCGATCATGTTGACGCCGATGCGGTCCTTCACGCTCGAGATCGGGTTGAAGAACTCGAGCTTGAGCAGGATCTCGGCATCGACGCCCCGCTCCTTGGTGAGCCGGTTGAGGCGCACGAGCGGCGTGTTGCCGATGGTCTCGGTGATCGAGCCGTAGACGCGGCCGTGTCCGGGCTTCCGGGCTTCCGGGGTCGAGGTGTCTGTCATCGTCTGTCCGCTCCCTGAGCGCTCCCGGGCCGAAACGGCGGCCGGCGCGGAAGCACGCGCCAACACGAAAGGCTTTCACATCGGCCCGGAGGACGGTGGCCGGGATCGAAGAAAGCCGATGCGAAACCAGAAACTTAGCGCTCCCGCCGAAACGGGGGCCGCTGGCGGCGACGCGTAGCCGATTTCGCAAGCTCCGTCGAGCTTCCCGGCCCGCGGATACCGGCCTTTACACGGAGAGCGCGCGGTTGAGCTTGCGCGGAGAATTTTATTTTATTTTTTCGCGCCCGGACGACAGTATTGTCATCCGCGATGCGCCGGATGGACGGCGCCGTAACCATCGGTCACTGCGGCTCAGACCGCGAACAGGCGGGCCGCGAGAATCAGGATCGTGATGCCGGTGCTGGTCGCGAGGGCGGCCACGGTCGCGGCCCCCTCGTGGTGGGCGCGGAGGAAATCGTAGCGCGTCGCGGCGGAGGCCGCCGGCCGCACCCTCGGGACGACGCGCTGGTGAACCCGGCCGATCCGCATTCCGTCTCTCCGCCTGATCGGCCGCGCGGGGCGCGACCGAGGCGTGCGAGGAAACGGCCGGTAAGCCTGACGGAGGGTGAATCCCGACCTCCGTCCGCGAATCGTCGTCAACGGGGTCTTAACGGGAGGCTCGCCGTGCGGCTGCACCGGCTCGTCCGCGAGGCCGGTGCGCCGTCCCGGAACGCCGCGTCACAGGGCGCGGTCGAAGCGCAGCTCGCCGTTCTGGCTGCGGATCACGAGCTGCGAGCCGTCGAGATCCCACTTGCCCGCCGTGCGCAGGGCGATGAGGAAGGCCTGCTCGGAGGCCGCCAGCGCCTTGTCGCAGGTCTTCTTGGTGAGCGCCAAGGGACCGACCGCGAGGTGCTGCTCTCGCAGGGGGAAGGCGGTGGCGGTGAAGGTGTTGCAGCCGCCGTAGCCGCGGGCGCGATACTGCGTGTCGATGATGAAGCTCGGACGGTCCGCGCCGGTGAACGGCTTGCCGTTCATGCTGACGGCGGTCCACATCGAGCCGAGGGGAAAGATCTTCTCCTGCGGCTTCGCGCCGGGAACGTATTGCGGCTTCTTCTCCGGCTGCTTGCCCGCGCCGAAGCCGGACGGATTGCCGCCCATTCCCATCTGCGCCGTGGCCGGCGCGGCCGCGAACGCGGCAGCCGCGCAGACCAGCGCGGCGGTCAGCATCCTGTTCATCGTTCAGCCCCCTTTCTGCTCGGCTGCCTCACCCCGAAGCCCCGCTCGACCGCATCGTCGGCCGGACAGTGAGCGGACACGGCTCTCGACTCGTCGCCCATGGCGGCGCGCGGCCCGAACGCTTCGGAGCCGGCGCGCCGCCATGGGCGA
>NZ_BPRD01000076.1 GCF_022179745.1 Methylorubrum podarium | reverse complement strand
CGGCCTCGCGCTCGACCGGATCCTCACGCTCGAAGAGCGGACCCGCCTCGACGCCCTGACCCGGCAGGCGACCACGCGGCTCGCCCGGTTCGAGCCCGACGGGGCGCGTCCCGTCTGAGGCCCCCGCACATGACGGCCCCCACGGAGCGGGCGCGGCGCGCATCGGGCGCGACGGTCGATCCCGGATTCCCGGCCCTCAAGGCGCGGGTGATCGCCCGGACGGGACACAACTATTACGAAGACAAGGACGACCTGCTCCACGACCGCGTGCGCAAGCGGATGCGCATTCGCGGCGTGGCCGACTGCGCCGCCTATCTCGCCCTGCTCGAGAGTGGCGCCGGCCGGGAGGAATGGGCGGCGCTCGAGGCCGAGATCACCATCGGCGAGACCTTCTTCTTCCGCTACGCCGAGCAGTTCGCGGCCCTGCGCGGCACGATCCTGCCGGACCTGATCGGGGCGCGCCGCGAGACCCGCCGCCTGCGGATCTGGAGCGCCGGCTGCTCGACCGGGGCGGAGCCCTATTCCATCGCCATCCTCGTCCACGACCTCCTCGGCGAGGCGCTCGAAGACTGGACGGTGACGATCGTCGGGACCGATCTCAGCGCGGCGGCTCTGGCGACCGCCCGTGAGGCCGAGTTCGGGCCCTGGGCCCTGCGCACCCTGGATACGGAGGAGCGCGCCCGCTGGTTTCGCCGCACCCCTGCGCGGCCGGGCCTGCCCCAGGGCGGCTACGCCCTTCGGCCGGCCTACCGGCGCATGGTGCGCTTCGAGCGCCAGAACCTGTTGAGCCTGATCGACGGAAGCGATCGCACGGGGGCGAGCTTCGACCTGATCCTGTGCCGCAACGTGCTGATCTATTTCAGTCCCGATCACGTCAACCGCATCGTGCGGGCCCTGGGCGAGCGGCTCAACCCGCAGGGCTGGCTCCTGATCGGCCATGCCGAGCCGAACCCGACCTTCTCCCAATGGCTGCAGCCGGTCGCCCTGCCCGGAACGGTCGCCTACCGCCCGATCGATACGCCGACGTCCGAGCCGCCCCCGGTGCTCGTGCCGGCGATTCCGGACGCGGCTCCGATCCCGCTCGCGGCGCTTCCGGAATGGTCGCCGGACGACCTTCCGGAGCGTTCGCCGGCCCCTCAGCCGCCCGTCCCGCCGGAGCCGGTCGCCATCCCCGCCTCCCCGGCGACGGAGCACCCGCTCTCGCCGGGCGATCTCCTGGCCGAGATCCGTGTGCTGGCCGACGCCGGCGAGACCGCGCGGGCGTGGCGCCGGCTGCACGAGGAGATCGACGGCTACGCCACCGATCCCTCCCTGCGCTACTACGAGGGGCTGCTCGCCCTCGATCTCGGACGGGAGCGGGAAGCGGAGCGGGCGCTGCGGGGAGCGCTGTTCCTCCACCGGGGCTTCATCATGGCCCATTTCCAGCTCGGCCTGCTGCTCGTCCGCGGCGGCCGCCGCGAGGAAGCCGCCCGCGCCCTCGACAACGCGCTGCGCCTCGCGCAAGGACTGCCGTCCGAGACGATCCTTCCGGAGGGAGACGGAGTGAGCGCCGCACGCTTGGCCGAGAGCGCACGCCGCGTGCTGGCCGGACTCACGGTCAGCGACGCATGAAGATCGGCCGGACCGCCGGGGCGGACCCGACGACACGCACCGCTGCCCTGCTCGATGCGCGCGCCGCCGCGCTCGCCGCGCGCAAGGCGGGGCAAGACGAGATGGTCGAGACCGCGGCCTATCTTGTCTGCGCCTGCGGAACGGAGCGCTACGGCCTGCCGCTCACGGCGGTGGCGGGCGTGACGCCCGAGCGCCCCTGCACCGGCCTGCCCGGAGCGCCGACGGCCCTGCTCGGCATCACCGCCGTGGCCGGCGCGATCGTCACCGTGCTCGACCTCGCCGCCTGCCTCGGGCTCGACCGTCGCGGGGACGAGGAAGGCGGCCACGTGGTGCGCCTGCGGGCGCAGGAGCCACCGGTCGCGCTCGCGGTCGACCGCGTGCTGGGCATCGCCCGGATCGAAATCGGACTGGCGCGGCCGGCGACCGAGCCGGAAAGCCTGGGACGCGGCCCGCTTTCGGGCTATGCACCGCCCGGCTCGGACAGGACGGGGGACGTCCGCGAGGGATTTTCCCTCCTCGATCTGCCGGCGCTGCTCGCCCGCTTCACGACCTGACGGTCAAGAGTGTCGAATCCTCTCCCCGCATCGCCTGCCGGAGCCCAGTCGCCCGTGTCGCTCTCGATCGGAAAACGCATCCTCCTCGGCTTCGTGGCAGCGAGCCTCATCGTGGCGGCCCTGGGCGCCTACGCCCTGCGCCAGATCGGCAGCGTGCGCGACATGACCGACCTGATCGTGACCCGCGACGTCGGCGTGCTGCGCCAGCTCGACGATCTCGGCAACGTCGCGCGCAACATGGGTCTCGTGCGGCGCAACGCGGTGATCGCCGTCCTGGCCCAGGGGCAAACGCAGGCGAATCCGGCCTCGACACCGGCCCGGTCGGACGATTTCCTGGGTAGCTGGCGCCAGAACGTGTCGGAGCTGGACCGCCTCCTCAGCACCGTCGCCGGCGAGGCGAAGACCTATCAAGCCTCCGCCTTGTCCTCGGAGCGCGTCGCGGCCTGGGGGCGCCTCGGGGCCGTCTTCACCGAGACCGCGGAGGCGTTCCGTCTGGTCCGCAACGCGAGCGAGCAGCAGCTCCGGTCCGTCGATGCCCGCGACATCGCCCAGGTCGAGGCCCGGAACGAGGAGGTCAACCGCCTCCACGACGGCCTGCTGCGCAGCATCGCCAATGCCCGCAACGCCCTCGACGGCGTCATCGCCGCCGGACAGCACAGCGTGAACGAGATCTACCGCAACAGCCTCCTCTCGGTGGCGATCACGGTCGCCGCCTCGATCCTGCTCTCGATCCTGGTGACGGTGCTGATCAGCCGCGCCGTGGTGCGCCCGCTGGAGGACGTGATGGCATTCGTCGCGCAGATCGGTTCGGGCGATCTGACCGGACGCCTCAACCGCACCGGCAACGACGAGATCGGTCGGCTCGGCGATACGCTGAACCGGATGGTGGCGGGCCTGTCGGACCTCGCCCGCACCAACCGCGCCGCCACCGCCGACCTGAACGCCGCGGCCGCCGAGATCCGCGCCTCCGCCCAGGAGCAGGCGGCGAGCGTCGAGGAGCAGTTCGCCGCGGTGCAGGAGACCGCCGCGACCGTGGACGAGATCACCCATTCAGGGGCCCAGATCTCGAAGCGGGCGACGGAGGTCATCGCGACCGCCCAGGCCGCGGCGCAGACTGCCCGCTCGGGCCTGCGTGCCGCCACCGACACCGCGAAGGCGATGGAATCGATCCGCGAGCAGGGCGAGGCGGTCGCCGGCAACATCGTCGCGCTCAGCGAGCGGACCCAGGCGATCGGCGAGATCATCGTCACCGTCAACGACATCTCCGAGCGCACCCACCTGCTCGCCCGCCGCCGCCGC
>NZ_BPRD01000075.1 GCF_022179745.1 Methylorubrum podarium | reverse complement strand
TGATCTACGGCTTCGCCCGCCAATCGAACGGGCAGGTCAGGATCAGCTCGGAGCCCGGCCGGGGAACGGCGGTGACGATCTACCTTCCCCGCCACCGCGGCGCCCTGCCGGACGAGCCGGCGCCGGCGTCTTCTCCCGAACCGATGCGCTCGCAGCGGAACGAGACCGTGCTCGTGGTCGAGGACGAGCCGGTTGTGCGCGACCTCGTGACGGAGGTGCTGCGCGATCTCGGCTACCGGACGATCGAGGCGCAGGACGGGCCGTCGGGCCTGGACATCGTGCGCTCGCGCGCCCGGGTCGATCTCCTCGTCACCGATGTCGGCCTTCCGGGCCTGAACGGCCGCCTTCTCGCTGAGCAAGCCCGCGCCCTGCGCCCCGGTCTCAAGGTGCTGTTCATGACGGGATATGCCGAAAACGCGATGTTCGGCGGCGGCCGGCTCGACCCGGACATCCAGATGATCACGAAGCCCTTTCCGGTTGAGCGGCTCGTCGAACGCATCCAGGAGATGATCGAGCATTCGTGAAGCTTGGCCGGGCTTGAGCGTGCCGCGGGGGCTTGCTTGGCCGGACGGATTTATCGCGTTGTGGACGGGCCGGAACGGGCCAACATCGCGGACGTTGACCGGCGCAGAGATGAACTTGTTTCCGGGTTGCGACGAGCGAACAGACGAGCGGAATGGGTGCTGATACGCCAGAGGGCGGCTTTTCGGGGATTGGCGGGATGGAGACCCCGTTCGACCTTGGCGATGGCTTCCGTCGGTTTGCCGACCATGTGCCGCTGATGATGTGGCGGACGGACGATTCCGGGCGCTCCAGCTATCACAACGAGTGCTGGCTCCAGTTCACGGGGCGCCTCCTGGCCGACGAGATCGGCGATGGCTGGCGCCAGGGATTGCATCCGGACGATTTCACGCGGCACGCCGAAATCGTCGCGAAAGCCTTCGAATCGCGCCTGCCGTTCACCGTCGAGTTCCGCTTGCGCCGCCACGACGGCGCCTATCGCTGGCTCCTCGATACCGGCCGTCCGCTGGAAGAGAACGGGGTCTTCCACGGCTATCTCGGCTCGTGCTTCGACATCACTGATCGCAAGAACGCCGAGGAGCATGCCGAGCACGCGCTCCTCGAGAAGGAAACGCTGCTGGCCGAGATCTATCACCGGGTGCGCAACAACCTCCAAGTGATGGTGAGCCTGATCGGCCTCTACGGCCGCGCTGCGCCGGAAGCGTGCCGCGGCAGCTTCGATGCTCTGGGTCAACGGGTGCGGGCGATCGCCCTGGTGCAGCAGCACCTGCACGAGGCGCCGCATATCGCGTCGATCGACCTGCGCGACTATCTGCGCCGGCTCGCATCTGGACTCGGGCAGTTGCGCCGGGCCGGACGGATCAGCGTCGGGATCGAGGGGGAGGGGACGAGCCTCGTCGAGCCCCGCACGGCCAACGCCCTAGGCATGATCGTCGCCGAAATCGTCGCCGAATGCCTCGATGCCACGAACGAGACGGTAACCTGCGGCATCGTCATCCGCATCGATGCCGGCGTCGGGGCGCCGGTGCGTCTGGCGATCATCTCCGGCTCCGGCGAGGCAGCGGCCGAGGGGCGGGAGGGCGTGCCGAAGCTCGGCCCCCGTCTCATCGCCGCCTACGCCGCCCAGGCCGAGATCGCCGTGAGCGGTACGGCGACGGCCGCCGATCCGCTCCAGCTGCAGCTGCCGGAGGCCCGGGCCTACGTGCCGCCCTCGCTGCCGCCCGCCCTGCGCTGACACGTCCGCGAGGGAGAACCCTCGCAGGCCCGGCCCGCGGTCGCTATATCGGCTTCGACCGTCCGACGCTCCTGAACGCGTGTGCCATGCTGCCCGACCTCGACACCATCATCGAGAACTTCGAACTCATCGACGACCCGCACGAGCAGCTCGTTTACGTGATGGAGCTCGGCCGCGCCCTGCCGCCCATGCCGGAGGCCTGGAAATCGGAGCAGAACCTCGTCCGCGGCTGCGAGAGCCAAGTTTGGCTCGTGGTCTCGACGGACGAAGACCGCGGCGGGCTGACGATCGTGGGCGACAGCGACTCGCACCTCGTGAAGGGCTTCGTCGCGCTCATGGTCGCCCTCTATTCCGGCAAGAGCCCGGAACAGGCTGCGAAACTGGATGGGCTCGACCTGCTCAAGCAGCTCAATTTCGGCGCGCACGTCACCTCGAAGCGCTCGAACGGCGTCCGTGCCATGGTCGAGAAGATCCAGCGCGACGCGAGCCGGGTGTCCTGATCGGTCGAGGCCGGCGGCGCGCATCGAAGCGTCACGCGCCCTCCCGGAGCGTCCTCCGATAAGCCGACATCCGGCTCTCGGGGGAGACTTTGGGTCTGATACTATTTCCGGTTGATTCCTTCGGTGCTGCTTCCCGTCATTCCGGGGCGCTGACAAGCGAACCCGGACCCGAAGGGGCGCGCCGGAGGCGTGCAATCCACGACTGGCCTGAACGCCATGTTCCAGCGCGCATCACGGGTGGATCCCGGGTTCCGCTGCGCGGCCCCGGGATGACGGCGGATGGTGAAACCGAAGTGATCAACCGGAACCCGTAGGATTCACCGCTAACCGACTTCCGGCGAGCGCCAGGCGCGGCTACGCGCCCGCTCCGGCCCGGTCGCCTCGCGGGCGATGCCGTAATGCTCGGCGAGGCGCCCCAGCGCGATGCGCGCCACCACCTTGGCCGAGCGGGCCGGCCAGCGCCGCTCCGCCTCGATCCGCTCCAGGCCCTTCAGGAAGCCGCACAGGTCGATCAGCAGGCCCGACAGATCCGAGCCCACCGCCGCCAGCGCCAGATCGACCCGCTGGCGCGCGGCGATGACCCGGTCGGAGGCCGAGGCCGGATCGCGCGGGCCGCCGCCATCGACCCGCGGCGCGGTCCAGTCGGTCGAGAGCTGCGGCAGCATCCGCGCGGCGGCGAGGTCGTGGCGCAGCCGCTCCCCCGCCGCGAACGCGGCCGCGTCGATCATCGGTTCTCCGTCGCGTCCGCGCCGGCGGGCCATCCAGGCGAGAGGGCTCTCGGCCGTGTCCCGCAGCCGCTCCGCGTCACCCGAGGTCTCCCGGACGACGGCGAGATGCTGCATCCGGAAGCTGTCGGGTCCGCAGGCCTCGGCGCGCCGCAGACGCGCCCGTCCGGCCGCCCCGATCACCAGCCGGTTGCGCCGCCCGTCGTCTCGGGCCGCGAGATCGGCCGCCACCAGGGTCTCACCCGCCCGCACGGAGAACCGTCCCGCCCCCAGCGAGACGCCCTGACCACCCCTGCGCACGATCAGCGTCTCGGGCGCGCTCGGATCGGGGAAGGCGTAGGCGCCATCGGATGCCAGCGCCGCCAACAGGCGTTCAGCCTCTCGACCGAGAGCGCCCGTTTCGTTCATGTTTTGTTCTTTACTCATCGTGCCACCCGAACCGAACCGACGGCGGGAAGCTAAGGGAAAATCGTCCTAATACAAGTCTTGACAGCCTTCGGTGCTGCCACTGGTTGCACCGTCACGCTGGTATCGGATCCGCGTCAGGCCTGAGCCGGCTTCGTCGGCGCCTTCTTGAGGATCTCGGTGATCTCGTCCTCGGACTTGCCGCGCACCTCGTAGCCCATCCGCTCGAAGCGCTCGATCAGCTGATCGCTCTCGCAGGCGGAGCGGGCGGCCCACTCCGCCAACGCCGTATTGGTCTTGGACAGTTGTTCGTGGAGATCGTCGTCGCTCATATCGAAGGAATGCAGCAACGCTTCCTCCGTTCCACGACAAACGTGTTGATAAGATGATTCGGTCCGTCCGATGACCGGGCCGGTCGAAGATGAGTCGGCAATCCACTGCGCCGACGCCGAGCGCGGCGCAGTGGATTCCGCTTGAGACGAGCGTCGGACCGCGATCAGGCGGCCGCGTCGTAACCCGGGCGCACCTGGCCGAGACCGATCGCCTTGGCGAGATCGGAGCGGGCCTTGGCGTAGTTCGGCGCCACCATCGGGTAGTCGGGCGACAGGCCCCACTTGGCGCGGTACTGCTCGGGAGACAGATTGTACTTGGCGCGCAGGTGCCGCTTCAGCGACTTGAAGGTCCGCCCGTCCTCCAGGCAGACGATGTAGTCGGGCTGAATCGACTTCTTGATCGGCACGGCCGGCTGCTGCGGCTCCTGCACGACGGGCTGCGGCGCGGCGACACGGCCGCTTCCGACCTGGATCAGGGCGCCATGGATGCCGCCGATCAGGCCG
>NZ_BPRD01000074.1 GCF_022179745.1 Methylorubrum podarium | reverse complement strand
CCCCAAAGGGCCCTGGGCAGGCGGTCGGCGGTATCGCCTTCCGCGCCGCCCAGGGCCCTTTGGGGACCGCCCTGCTCGGCGGTATCGGCCGGAGCTTTCATGTCGCCGGCACGCTCTCCTGCGACCGCTGGCGCGGCGCCGAGCGGGCTCAGGTGCGAATCTGCGACCTCGCGCCCTGTGGATAGAAACCGGGTGAAACGGATCGGTTGACACCCGATCAGACCCTCACCATAAGGGCCTCGCCCGCCGCGATCGAAACGCGGCGACCCGGTTTGGGGGAATGTCCCGAGCGGCAAAGGGGGCGGACTGTAAATCCGCTGCGTAAGCTTCGTAGGTTCGAGTCCTACTTCCCCCACCAAACACATCCCGCGAAAGACGTCGGCGGCCTGCGGCAGTTCATCCGCCCCATCGTCCGTGCACGCGGCTGACGATGCTCGACGCGCACCGCTTCCTCTTTGTCGTTCAGATCCGGCATGACGTCGGTGGCATGTGCGCCGCGACAGGAATCTGTTCATAGATTCAGGTGTCTGCGCGAAAAACTAACGTGCGTTAGTTCCGCGAGCTTTGCCGAGCGTTAGGTTGCGGCGGCCAGGCCAAGGAAGCTCAGTGTCTAACCCGCTCGTTCGCAAGCTGGAAAACTTCGTCCGCCTGTCTCCGGAGGAGAAGCAGGCCCTGGAAAAGATCGCCCAACCGACACGACGGTTGGGCGCGCGTGAGGACGTGATCCGCGACGGCGACCGGCCTCGCCACGTCAACGTCGTCCTCGAAGGGTGGGCCTGCCGCTACAAGCAGCTCGAGGACGGCCGGCGCCAAGTCATCTCGATCTTCCTTCCCGGTGATCTGTGCGATCCGCACGTCTTCGTCTTGCGGAAAATGGATCACTCGCTCGGGACACTGACCTCGGTGGTGCTCGCCGAGATCTCCGAGGCCGCCATCCGGGACATCGCGCTGCAATATCCGCGCGTGGCGGAGGCGCTCTGGTGGGAAATGCTCGTGACGGCGGCGATCCAGCGCGAGTGGACCGTCAGCCTCGGCCAGCGTCTGGCGACGGAGCGCCTGGGACACCTCTTCTGCGAGCTGTTCCTGCGGTTGCGCGCCGTCGGCCTGACGAGCGAGACGAGCTGCGAGTTCCCCATCACCCAGGCCGATCTCGGCGACGCGATGGGCCTCTCGACGGTGCACATCAACCGCACCCTCAAGGAGCTGCGGGCGGCGGGCCTGATCCGCCTGCGCGGGCGTCAGCTCACCATTCCTGATTTTCCCGCCCTTCAGGCGGCCTCGCTGTTCGACCCATCTTATCTACATTACGAGCGTGATCCATCGGTAGCGGACGACGATTGATGAGCGGCTTTAGCCGATTCATCCTCTTGAGGTCAGCGAACGGCTAAACCATGAACCAGGATCCGCGGGACGCACGTATCGAGGAGCTGGAGGCCGAGAACCGGCGCTTGCGCCGCTTCCTCGACGAGAAGGGTCTGCCCGCAGAGCTGCGCCACAAGGTGCGCAACACGCTGTCGATGCTGCGGGCGATCATCCGCCGCTCGGCCGAGACGAGCGACTCCGTGGAAACCTACGTCGCCCATCTCGACGGGCGGGCCGATGCCCTCGCCCGCGTGCTCAACGCCCTGATGCGGAGCGTTCCCGAGGGGATCAGTCTGCACTCCCTCGTCGCCGACGAGCTTCTGGTGCATCTCGCGCGGGAGGGTGAACAGGTCGCGATCGCGGGACCGAGCCTCCGCCTGCGCTCCGGAGCGGCCGAGGTCTTCGCCATGGCGGTGCACGAGCTGGCCGTGAACGCCGTCGAGCACGGCGCCCTGACGGTGCCCCAGGGCCACATCCGCGTCACCTGGACGCTGTCCTCGCCGACGGAGGCGAGCGGGTCCCCGCCAAAGCTGACCTTCATCTGGGAGGAGAGCGGTCTCGAAGACGTCGCGCCGTCGCCGACGCATCGCGGGTTCGGTTTCGAAGTCCTCGAACGCAGCCTGCGCTACGAATTGAAGGCGGATACCGACCTGACCTTCGAGCCGCACGGCCTGCGCTGCACGATCAGCCTGCCGCTTCCGTCCCAGATCACGGTGGTCGAGGACGAGGAGTAGCGCCGCCGCGCCGGATCCGTCGACGATCGAGGCGCGACGTCCGATCTCCGTCGGATCTGCGGCCGATCGGGCACACCGGACCGTTGTCCGCTCACCATTTCTCGATCAAGCGGTGTGCCAAGCGTGGCCGGGGTAGCCCGGCGGGTGATCGACGGGTACTTAACATCTGGATGCTTTCGTGGAGGCATCGCCCCGTCACGAACCAGAGATCCCACCGCGCGAATGCATGTCCGGATGAACTGCCTGCTGCGTTCGCCGGCCCTCGGTGGCGTTCTTCTGGGTGTGGCGGCGCTGATGGTCCTGCCGCAGCGGGCGCAGGCCTTCGATCTGTTCGGCCTGTTCGATTCCGAGGAGGAGCCGCCGGCACCGAGCGCCGGGGCGCTGCCCTACAGCCTGCGGATCACCGGCACCGACGACTCGGACATCCTCCGCGCGCTTCAGGATACGTCGACGCTCTACCGCCTGCGCCAGGAGGCGCCCCCGGACGGGGAGGGGCTGGTCCGGCGCGCCGAGGCGGATCTGCGCCGCCTGACCGATGTCTTGTCCGGCTACGGCTACTATCAGGGAACGGTCGCGATCCGCATCGACGGTGTCCCAGTCGGCGGGGAGGCGTCGCTCGCCGCCGCCTCCCGTGCCGCGGAGGGCACGCGCGGGCGGGCGCTGGTGCCGGTCAAGATCGCCGTCGATCTCGGCCCCCTCTACACCCTGCGCAGCGTCCGCGCCCTCGATCCGCGCGGCCGTCCCTTCTCGGACGAGGTGCTGCCCGGGCGCTTCACCCGCACCGACGACGACGTCCCGGCCCGCTCGGCCACGGTGCTGGCCCGCGAGGCGAGGATCGTCGACCGCTTCCGCGCCCTCGGCCATCCCTTCGCCAAGGCGGTGAGCCGCGACCCCGTCGTGGACGACGCGGCGCACGTCATGGACGTGACCTTCACCATCGATCCCGGGCCGATGGCTGGGCTCGGCGAGGTATCGGTCAAGGCGACCGACGGCATCGATCCGGCGGGGATCCGCTCGTTCATCTATTCCGAGCCCGGCGATCCCTACTCGCCGAAGGCGGTCGCCGACATCCGTCGCTCGGTGGCCCGCATCGAGGGCCTCGGCGCGGTCCGCGTGCGCGAGGGCGAGGCTCTCGATGCACAGGGCAACCTGCCGATCTTCGTGGAGGTGAGCGAGCGCGAGCGCAATCTCATCGGCGTCGCGGCGCGCTACTCCACCGTCGACGGACCGGGCGTCCGGGCCTACTACGCCAACCGGAACCTGTGGGGCGGCGGCGAGACGCTGCGGCTCGACGCCGACATCTACTATCTCGGCCTCGGCTACGATCCGTTCGCGACCCAGCGCAAGCTCGCGGGCATCGACACGACCGGGCTCGGCGGGCGCCTCTCCGCCACCTTCGTGAAACCGGCGCTCGGCGGCACCCGCAACGATCTCCTGGCCAACATCTTCGTCACCCGCGAGGTGCAGCAGAGCTACTTCGTGGACGCGGCCGGGGCCTCGGTGGCCCTGCGCCACCGCTTCTCCGACACCTTCTCCGCCCAGATCGGCCTCGACGGGCAGGTGGGCCGCTCGAAGGACGCCATCGGCACGGTCGATTACCGGCTGATCGGCGTGCCGCTCTCCGTCACCTACGATTCGACCGACAGCCTGCTCGATCCCACCGAGGGCTTCCGGGTGATCGCCTCCGCGGCGCCCTATCCCGGCTTCCTCGGCTCGGATCCGGGGATCTTCGTCGCGAAGGCCCAGGGCTCGACCTATTACGCCCTCGACGACGAGCGGAAATACGTGCTCGCCGGACGCCTCGGCTTCGGCTCGGTCTCGGGAGCGCAGCTCGACGAGATCCCCGACAATTTCCGCTTCTTCGCCGGCGGCGGCGGCTCGGTGCGCGGCTTCGCCTTCCGGACCCTCGGCCCGCGCGGGCCATTCAACCTGCCGATCGGCGGGCGCAGCCTGCTGGAAGCCTCGATCGAGGCCCGCATCAAGATCACCGACACGATCGGCATCGTGCCGTTCTTCGACGCGGGCACCGCCTTCGCCTCGACGCTGCCGGATTTCGATGAGCGTATCCGCAAGGCGGCGGGCATCGGCGTCCGCTACTACACCGGCATCGGTCCGATCCGCGCCGACCTCGCCTTCCCGCTCGACCGGATCAAGGGAAACCGCGAGTTGCCGGCTGCCCTGTACATCAGCCTCGGACAGGCGTTCTGAATGGAAGTCCCGCGTCGCCGGCACCACCGCGATCCGTCCCGCCGCGCGGGGGAGGGGCGCCGCCGCGCCGGTGCGAGGGGGATCCTGGCGGCCGCTCTCCTCTCGGCCGCCCTGCTGTTCGCCGCCTTCTTCGCCACCGACGACACCCGTGCCGCGGACGGCGAGAAGACCGCGCTCGGCGGGCTCCTGTCCAAGGCGCTCTCGACCCCGTCGTCGCAGGTCTCGATCGGGGCCGTCGACGGCGCGCTGTCGTCGGACGCCACCATCCGCAACGTCGTCATCAGCGATTCCGACGGCCCGTGGCTCAAGCTCGACCGCGCCCGCCTCGTCTGGCGCCGCCTCGCGCTGCTCTCCGGCCGGCTCGAAGTCGACAGCCTGGAGATCGGCCGGCTCGAAGTGCTGCGCAAGCCGGTGCCCGGCCCGACGCCGGCGGAAGCCGAGCCCGACGGCAGCCTCCTGCCGGAGCTGCCGGTGAAGGTCGAGATCAAGGGCTTCACGCTGACCGAGCTGGTGCTGGGCGAGGGCGTCGCGGGCCAGCCCGCCCGGCTCGCGGGCAGCGGCAAGGCCAAGCTCGGCAATCCCTCGGAAGGGCTCGACGCCAGCGCGGAGTTCCGCCGCCTCGACGCGGCCGGCCGCTTCCTCGCCCGGCTCCTGTTCGTGCCCAAGGGCGAGCGTCTGGAAGTGAAGGCGTCCCTCGTCGAGCCGGAGGGCGGGCTCCTCTCGAAGGCGGCGAACCTCCCCGGCACGCCGCCGATCAACTTCGACCTCGACGGAAGCGGCACCCTCGACGCCTTCAACGCGAGGCTCGATTTCGACGCCGGCCCGGAGATCGGCGCCAAGGGCGGCGCGCGCCTCTCGCGCATCGGCAGCGACCGGCGCCTCAGCCTCGACCTGACCTCGCGCATCGAGGGCCTCGTGCCGGGCCCGGCCGCGGCGATCTTCTCCGGCGAGACCAAGCTCGACGGCGGCATGGCCTTCTCCGATACCGGCGCCTTCCGCATCGACCGGCTCGACCTCGCCTCCCGCACCGCGCGGCTCGGGATCGGCGGCACCCTGACCGCCGGCCGGGTCGCGGATTTCACGATTTCCGCGCGCGCCGTTCCCACCGAAGGCGGTGTGACCAAGGCGGCCGAGGCGGAACTGGAAACCCTGGTCTTCGACGGCAGCCTGAAAGGGCCGCTCGCGTCGCCGCGGGTGAAGGGCAACCTCAAGGCCGCCGGCCTGCGCACGAAGGAATCGAGCCTGGAGCGCGTCGAGGCCGTGCTGAGCGTCGAACCGACGGGCGCCGACACGGCGCAACGCTTCGCCGTCACCGCCGACGCGGCGATGGACGGTCTGCGCCTCGCCGACCCGGCCCTGCGCCGCGCCGTGGGCAGCCGTGCCAAGCTGACCCTGCGCGCCGCCGCCGGCTCGGACGGCATCCTCGACGTCACCACCCTGACCGTCGAATCCGACACCGCCCGCGCCGCCTATGCCGGCCGCCTCGGGCAGAACACCCTGACGGGCACGGTCGAGGCGGCGCTCGCGGATATCGGCGCCTTCTCCGGCGTGGCGGGCCGCACGCTCGCCGGCCGCCTCGATGCCAAGGCTTCCTTGAGCGGCGACCCGGCCCGCAAGGCTCTCTCCGCCGACCTCGACCTGCGCGGCGGCGGCCTTGTCCTCGGCGAGGAGACCGCCGACCGGCTCGTCGGCCGTGCTCCGGTGCTGACGGGGCGTGTTTCGCAGACCTATGACGGCTACGGGTTTGACCGCCTGCGCTTCGAGGGCGCGGGGTTTGTCGCCACCCTCCAGGGGCAGGCCAATGCCAGGACCGCCGACGTGGCCGCCCGCGTCGACCTCAAGAACCTCTCCGCCCTCGACGAGCGGCTCGCCGGCCCGGCGAGCGCCGACGCGCGGCTGACGGGGTCACTCCTGAAGCCCGCCCTCACCGCCGCGCTCCGCGCCCCGGACGTGACCGCCAACGGGCGACCGATCCGGGATCTGCGCCTCGACGCGGTGCTGAGCGATCTGCGCGACGCCCTCGACGGCACCCTGCGCCTGACCGGCGACATCGCCGGCAAGCCGCTGCGGGCCGAGGCCCACATCGCCCGGCCGAGCCGAACCGACTACGCCCTCGACCGGCTGGCCTTCGCCCTCGGCTCCGTCACCGCGGACGGGCGTGCCGTGGTCGATGCCGACAGTCTCCTCGCCGAGGGTGCCCTGACGGTGCGGGCCGGCGATCTCGGTGACCTGTCGCCCCTCGCCCTTGCGCCCATGGGCGGCAGCCTCGACGCGGCGGTGACGCTCTCCCGCGCGGGCGGGCGCCAGGACGCGGCGATCCGCGCCGTGGGGACGAACCTGCGCTACGACACCTTCGGTCTCGCGAAGCTCGACGCGGATCTCACCGGCCGCGATCTGCGGGCGCATCCGGTCCTCGACGGCCACGCCGCCCTCGACCGCCTCGTCGCAGCGGGCCAGGGCATCGATACGGTGCGGCTTACCGCCAACGGCACGGCGGCGGCGAGCGACATCACGCTCACCGCCCAGGCCCGCGGCTTCGCCCTCGACGGTGCCGCGCGTCTGATCCCGGCCGCGCGCACGCGGATCGAGATCGCCCGCTTCTCGGCGCAGCGCGGCGGCGACCGTCTCGCCCTCGCCGGCCCCGCCGCGATCACCCTCGACCAGGGCTCCGCGCTGATCGATGGGCTCGTCGTCGCCGCCGGTTCCGGGCGGATCACCGTCCAGGGCCGCGCCGGGTCCGATCTCGACCTCAAGCTCGGCATCCGCGCCCTGCCGCTGTCGCTCGCGCGGATCGCGAGCCCGACCCTCGCTCTATCCGGCACGCTGGAGGGCGAGGCCGACCTGCGCGGCCTGGCCGCGCGGCCGGAGGGGCGCTACGCGCTCTCCGTCGCCGGCCTCGTCACGCCCGAGACCCGCAAGGCCGGCCTGCCGCCGATCACGGCGCGGGCGAGCGGCCGGCTCGCCGACGGCGAGGCCGGCATCGACGGGCGCGTCTCCGCCGGGCGCGGCGCCGAGGTGGCGGTGACGGGCACGGTGCCGGTCGAGGCCGGCGGCGGCTTGAGCCTGCGCGCCCGCGGCACCCTCGACGCGGCGCTCGCCAATTCCATGCTGAGCGTCGGCGGCCAGCGGGTCGCGGGCCGGGTCGCCCTCGATGCCGGCGTGACCGGTACGGTGGCGGCGCCGAGGGTGGAGGGCTCGGCGACGCTCTCCGGCGGCAGTTTCGCCGATCCGCTCAACGGCATCCGCCTCACCGACATCCAGGGCCGGGTGACGGGCCGCGGCGACACCGTCGTCATCGAGCGCCTGACCGCCGCGACCCGCAACGGCGGGCGCCTCTCGGTGGACGGACGCGTGGCCATGGAGCCGGCCTCGGGCTTTCCCGGCAATCTGCGCATCACCGCCGACCGGGCCGAACTGGTGTCGAGCCCGCTGATGACGGCAGTGTCGAGCCTCAACCTCGCCCTGTCGGGGCCGCTCGCCCGCAGACCGATGATCAAGGGGCGGGTCGATGTCGTCTCCATCGACGTGTCAGTGCCCGATCGCCTGCCGGCAACGGTCCAGCCCCTGCCGGGGATCCGCCGGGTCAACGTCACCCCTGAGGTGCGCGAGCGCCTCGCCAAGCGGGCCGAGCGCAGGGCGCAGATCGAGGCGGCGAGCCGCCGGAAGAAGGCGGCCCCGCCCTTCGATGCGAGCCTGGACGTGACCGTGAGTGCGCCGAACCGCATCTTCGTGCGCGGGCGCGGCATCGATGCCGAACTCGGCGGCGCGTTGCACGTCACCGGTTCGTCGCGCGACCCGCGGGCGAACGGCGACTTCGCCATGCGCCGCGGGGTCTTCAGCCTCGCCGGACAGCGCCTCGACTTCACCCGCGGCCGGGTGTTCTTCGCGGGCGATCTCGCCCAGCCCGATCTCGACTTCGCCGCGGAGACCAAGGCCGCCGACGTCACCGCCCGCGTCGCGGTCACGGGACCGGCCTCGCAGCCGGTCTTCGTGCTCTCCTCCGATCCGAGCCTGCCGCAGGACGAGATCCTGTCGCGCATCCTGTTCAAGAAGGCGGCCGCCGGCCTCTCGCCGTTCCAGGCGCTGCAACTGGCCCAGGCCGTGGCACAGCTCTCCGGCGGGGCGGGAGGGCCCGACGTGTTCGAGGCGGCCCGCAAGGGGCTCGGTCTCGACAGCCTCGACGTCTCGACGGGCGCGAGCGGCGGCCCGGCGGTCGGCGCCTCGCGCTACATCAACGACCGCATCAGCGTCGGCGTGAAGGCCGGCGCCAAGCCGGCCGACACCGCCGCGACGATCAATTACGACGTGACGCGACGGATCAAGCTCAACGGCGAGGCCGGCAGCGACGGCCGCACCTCGGTCGGCGTCGGTGCGGAGTGGGAATGGTAGGCGGGCGTCCGGTCGCCGGAACTCGCCCGCCCCCTCGAAATCGGCGGCGAAGCGCGCCTACGGCTCCTTGAAGCCGTAATCCGGCACGCCCTCGTCGTTGCCGTAGTACTTGTAGGGCAGGAACTTGCCCGACATGGCGAGCTTCACCCGGTCGCCCTTGTTGTTGGGCTCGCGCTCCATCGTCATGTTGAAGTCGATCGCCGACATGATGCCGTCGCCGAACTCCTCCTGGATCAGCTCCTTCCAGGTGGTGCCGTAGACCATCACCAGCTCGTAGAAGCGGTAGATCAGCGGGTCGGTCGGCGGCATCTGCGGGATCGAGCCGCGATAGGGCGCCTCGTTGAGCATGCGCTCCTCGGCCTGGCTCAGCCCGAACAGTTCGGCGGCCTTCGCGGCTTGCGCCTTGGGCAGCTTCATCTGGCCCATGCAGGCGGCGGTGATGAGGATCGGCGAGACGCCGCCGATCTCGTCCTGGATGTACTTCCAGGTCCAGCCCTTCTCGCGCTTGATGTCGAGCAGCTTCTCGGTGAGGTCTTCGCGCTTCATGCTGGTCTCCCGTCCGGCAAAGGGGCTGGTTTCGATCAGGTTGGCCGTCCGGAGGTTTGGGGGCGAAACTTCCGAACGGCCGGTCCGCTCCTGCCTCTTGGGATGGCCCGGAGCGGATCTCGAATGACGCGGGGGACATCCCGCCGCGTCGTCGACGAGCAGATCCGCAAGCGACGTGCCACGTCGGCCGGCAGGAACAACAGGAGCCGAAACAACATCTTAGTGAAGACTGGCCAGACTACGAGATTTCGCATATGACGAAATCTCGTAGGAGCAATACGAAATTCCGTGGTGACGCGACAGGGGCTCGAGCCGACGACAGCGACGCTTTACGGCCCCGCTTTCGATGAGAACGGCGAGGCGATGCTCGTGTTCGAGCCGTTGGCCGATCGCATCGCCGCCGCCAACTCCGCCGCCGCCCGGCTGCTCGGTCATTCCCAACCGGCGCTCCGCACGATGGCGGTGAGCGCGCTCCATCCCGATCAGCGGCCGGCGCTCGTCGTGTTCACGCAGGCCGTCCTCGCCGAGGGACACTGGCGGACGCAGGCCCTGACGCCGCGCCACGGCGCCGGCAAGACGCTGCGCCTCGAATATTCCGGTTGCGTGCTTTCCGGCGGCCCTGCACGGCTCCTCGTCACCCTCTACGACCTCGACGAGCGCGACCGCCGCCGCATCGATGGGGAAGCCGAAGAGCACATGCGCGCCGGCCTACCCGAGTGGCAGCGCATGGAGCGGATCTTTCGCGACATCGAGCGCGGCAACCGGCTTATCCTGCGCGCGGCGGGGGAGGGGATCTACGGCGTCAACGCCGACGGCCTCACCACTTTCGTCAACCCGGCGGCGGAGCGGATGCTCGGATGGCGCTCGGCCGAGCTCGTGGGCAAGGACATGCACGCCACCGTCCACCACACCCATGCCGGCGGCGCGCATTACCCGCACCGCGACTGCCCGATCTACGCGGCCTTCCGCGACGGCGCCGTGCATCAGGTCGACGGCGAGGTGTTCTGGCGCAAGGACGGCACCTCGTTCCCCGTCGAGTACACCTCCACGCCGATCCGCGAGGGCGGCCAGTTGCTCGGCGCGGTGATCGTGTTCCGCGACGTCAGCCAACGCCGGGAGGCGGAAGAGCGACTGAAGCAGGCGCTCGCCGAGGTCGACTCCCTGCGCGAGCGCCTGGAGCAGGAGAACGCCTACCTGAAGGAGGAAATCCGCGCCGAGAGCCGGCATCAGGGCATCATCGGCCGCAGCCCGGCCATCGCGGCGCTGCGGCACCAGATCGATGTGGTGGCGGGCACCGACGCGACCGTCCTCGTTACCGGTGAATCCGGCACCGGCAAGGAACTTGTCGCCCGGGCGATCCACGACGCGAGCCGCCGCGGCGGCCGGCCGCTGATTCGCGTCAACTGCGCGGCGATCCCCCGCGAGCTGTTCGAGAGCGAGTTCTTCGGCCATGCCAGGGGTGCCTTCACCGGCGCCCTGCGCGATCGGACCGGACGCTTCGAACTCGCCGACGGCGGCACGCTGTTCCTCGACGAGGTCGGCGAAATCCCGCTCGACCTCCAGGGCAAGCTCCTGCGCGTCCTGCAGGAGCGGCAGTTCGAGCGCGTCGGCGAGGAGCGCACCCGCAGCGTCGATGTCCGCCTGATCGCCGCGACCAACCGCGACCTCAAGGAGGAGGTGCGCCGCGGACGGTTCCGCGAGGATCTCTACTTCCGCCTCAACGTCTTCCCCGTCGCCTCGGCGCCCCTGCGCGAGCGCCGCGAGGACGTGCCGCTGATCGCCCAGCATTTCCTGGAGGCGGCGGCGCGGCGCCTGAACCGCCCGGATCTCCGGCTCACCGAGGCCGACGCCCGCCGCCTGGCCCGCTACGACTGGCCCGGCAACGTGCGCGAATTGGAGAACGTGATCGAGCGTGCCGCGATCCTCGCCGAGCGGGGACGGCTGCGCTTCGACCTGCCGGAGGCCCGCGGCGCCGGCCCGGAATTGCGGGTAACGGAGCGCCCCACGGATCTCGGTCGGCTCCTGACGGAGGAGGAGCGGCGCGCCCGCGCCCGCAGCGAGATCGAAGCGGCGCTGCATTTCACCGGCGGAAGGATCTTCGGTGCCGGCGGTGCCGCCGAACTCCTCGGCCTCAAGCCGACCACCCTGCGCTCGCGCATGAAGGTGTTGGGGATCGGACGATCCTGACGGGCGGGAGGGCGCGTCGGATCGGTCGTCCGTTTGATCGCTTCGG
>NZ_BPRD01000073.1 GCF_022179745.1 Methylorubrum podarium | reverse complement strand
GCTCGACGCCCTTCTGCCGGGCGCGGGCACGCACCCGCATCCAGCCCGAGGCGAAGGCGGTGACCGGATCGGGGAATTTGCGCGACCACAGATCCTGGATCGAGGACGGGGGGCAGAGCACGATGGCGCCGTGCAGATCCTTCCGGTCCGCGGCCACCACCTTCGGCGTCTCGCCGAGCGGCACGCCCTCCCGCTTGTACAGCTCGGTCAGCTTCTCCATGGCCCCGTGCAGGTGGATCGGCCGGTCCCAGCCCTCCTCGCGCAGCAGCGCCATCACCCGCTGCGCCTTACCGAGGGCGTAGGCGCCGACGATGTGGGCGCGCTCCGGGAACAGCGTCACCGACTCGATCAGCTTGCGCACCTCGCCCCGCGTGTCGGGGTGGCGGAACACCGGCAGGCCGAAGGTGGCTTCCGTGATGAACACGTCGCAGGGCACCACCTCGAAGGGGAGGCAGGTCGGGTCGGGCGCGCGCTTGTAGTCGCCCGAGACGACGATGCGCTGCCGCGGCCCCTTGCCCTCGCGCTCGATCGCGATCTGGGCCGAGCCGAGGACGTGGCCGGCGGGTGCGAAGAACACGGTGACGTCGCCGATGCGCATCCGCTCGCCGAGTTGGGCCTCCTGGCGGGAGGCACAGAAATCCTCGCCGTAGCGCACGGCCATGATCCGGAGCGTCTCGGGCGTCGCCAGCACGGTCCCGTGGCCGGCGCGGGCATGGTCGGCATGGCCGTGGGTGATCAGCGCCCGCTCGACGGGCCGCGTCGGATCGATGTGGAAGCGCCCGAGCGGACAATAGAGACCCTCGCGGGTGAGCGTCAGGAGATCGGAGGCGCGTTGCGACATCGGCCGGGATATAGGGCGGATCGTTTCACACCACCGCAAACGCGCCATGTCCCGCCAACGCTCCTCGGGCGATCTCCTCGCCGACCGCCGCTACGCCTATGCCGAGGCCTGCCTCGCCGAGGGCGACCCCGACGCGGCCGCGGAGATGGCTAGCCAGGCGCTCGATCTCGCGCCCGGCTACGCGCCCGCCTGGTTCCTGCTCGGCCGCGCCCGCGAAACCCGCTTCGGGCAGAGCGGCGACGAGGCCGACCGGCAGGCGGCGCTCGCGGCCTTTGAGCGGGCGCTCGCGCTCGACCCGGCGGACGCGCTCGGCAGCCGCCTGCACCAGGTGGCGCTCGCTGGCGGCGACGCGCGCGCGGCGATGTCGCCGGCCTATATCCGCGCGCTGTTCGACGGCTACGCCCCGCGCTTCGAGCGGCATCTCGTGGACGAGCTCGGCTATTGCGGGCCGGCGCTGATCGTCGCGGCGCTCGATGCCATGCCGAAGGCATCCGCGTCTTTTGCACCGCAACACTTTCCGAACGTGCTCGATCTCGGCTGCGGCACCGGGTTGATGGGACGCGCCCTCGCGGGCCGGGTCGGGCATCTGGCGGGCTGCGACCTCTCCCCCGCCATGCTGGCTTTGGCCGGCCGCACCGGGCTCTACCAGCGGCTGGTCGAGGCCGACCTCGTCACCTTCCTCGCCGGCGAACCGGACGCCTCGGCCGACCTGATCCTGGCCGCGGACGTCTTCATCTACCTCGGCGATCTCGCCCCGACGCTCAGCGGCATGGCCCGCGCTCTGAGGCCCGGCGGGTTCGCCGCCTTCACCGTCCAGTCGCCGCAGGCTGAAGAGACCGGTGTCGTGCTCGGCGCCGACGGCCGCTACGCCCACGCCGACGCCTACCTCACGGCCGCGGTGCAACGGGCCGGCCTGAGCATCATCGAGATGCGCCCGGCCGCCATCCGGCGCCAGAGGCGAATGGACGTCCCAGGACGCGTCTTAATCCTGCACAAAGACTTGATCGGAGCGCGTGAAATCGGGGCAACCGTCGAGCCGTAATACCGTTGTGCTGCGGAGCAACATCAGGGGACCCGATGGCTGACGAGTCGAACAAGGCCTTTCCAGCAAGTCCCGTGACGCGGGTGCCCTTCGCATTGATGCTGGCCGGCACCGCCGGCGCCGCCGACTCGATCGGCTTCCTCGAATTCTCCCAGCTCTTCATGTCGTTCATGAGCGGCAACACCACGCGCTTCGGCGCGGCCGTGGCCGGCTTCGACTGGGACGGCACGACCCGCTTCGCCAGCGTGATCGCCCTGTTCTGCTTCGGCGCCTTCCTCGGCACCCTGATCGCCGCCTGGGCCGGCCGCTTCCGGCTGTCGGTCCTGCTCATCATCCAGGCGGTTCTGTTCGCCCTCGGCCTGCTCCT
>NZ_BPRD01000072.1 GCF_022179745.1 Methylorubrum podarium | reverse complement strand
CCGACAATCCCGAAGACCGTCGAAGCTCTCGGCCACCAAGCGGTGGACCGCGGCGCCCCGTCGGTGAAAGTGGGTATATGGGGCCCGAGCCCGAGCGTCAATCGGAAAAACGCGGAAAGCGCGATCGCGCCCGCCACGGAGCCTCGTAACGCATCCGGCGACCCTTCCGCAGCGGCAGCACCCTCATGTCGCGATGAGGCTCCCTCCTCCGCCTTTCGACCAGCACGCGTCGGCCTGACGGATGCCGTCGGTCAGCTTGTGAGTCGCCGGAGATCGCCCCGAGCGATCCCGATGAGCGTCCGGACCGCGAGGGCCGCGATCGTCACGGTGGCGAAGGCGAGCAGCCCCAGGGCCAGGGCGTCGATCGCGGGTGCGCCCGCTTGCCCGGCATAGCGCAGGGCAGCGCCGGCCATGGCCGCGAGGGGAAAGCTCACGGCCCACCACGACACGCGGAACGGGCAGCAGCGCGGCAGGTCGCGCAGGCGACCGACGAGCACGGCGAGGACGAACAGACCGATGAGGAACAGCGCCTCCGCGAAGGCATCGATCCGGCCGAGCGTCGCGGTGTAGCTGGAGAAACCGACAGCGAAGGGCGCGACCAGGATCATCAGCGTCGGCCGCTGGCCCGCGGGCAGCGGCTCCTCGAAGACCAGGCGGGCGAAGACCAGGGTGAAGAGCGGAACCGCGAAGAAGAGGCCGACGCTCAGCGCGAACATCGCCAGGGTCTGCGTGTGGGGCAGGCCGAGCACCGGCGCGGCGAGCGGGATGTCGAGGAGGCCGACCACCGGCACCATCCAGGCGGGCGTCGCATGGGCGATCTGCTGGCGGCTGCCCATCCATCGGCTGACGATGAGGACGGCGAAGACCACCATGCCCGCCGCACCGGTGACCCAGGCCGCCACGGCGAGCGTCGGGCTGACGCCGCCGAGGACGAAGGGCAGCAGCAGCAGGCTGATGAGGACGGTTCCGAACAGGTTGCCGGCGATCGGATGGCGGAACTCGGCCAGCACCGTCGGCCAAGCGGTGACCGCCTTCGCACCGTAGGCCAGCGCCAGGACAAGGAAGGTGAGGAGCGCGCCCCAGCCGATCGCGTCGGCGACGAGGGTGGGCAGGCCGTAGCGCGCGCTGGCGAGACGCCACGCGACGCTCAGGCCGGTGAGCCCCATCACGGCGCCGAACAGGGCGACCGGCAGGTATTCGAAGCGCGGCGCGAGGCCGGCACGAACCGGCCTCGCCTCCCCCGGAGAAGCCGCGACCGTCGTCATCATCCCGCTCCTCCGCCCGATCCCTCCACCTCAGACACCGGACAGACGCGTCTTGGCAAGCGGGAGGCTGCGCACGCGCCGGCCGGTCAGGGCCGCGACCGCGTTGACCACCGCGGGCGGCACGCCGGGCAGGCCCGGCTCGCCGATCCCGCCCATCGGCGCGCCGCTCTCGACGATGGCGACGTGGACCCGCGGCATCCGCTCGCGGTCGAGGATCGGGTAGGCGTCGAAATTCTTCGCCTGCCGCTGCCCGTTCTCGTAGACCACCTGCTCCAGCAGCGTCGCGGAGAGGCCGAGGGCCGCCGCACTCTCGACCTGCCGCTTGACGATGGCCGGGTTGACCACGCTGCCCGGATCGATGGCGATC
>NZ_BPRD01000071.1 GCF_022179745.1 Methylorubrum podarium | reverse complement strand
CCGGTCAGCATCACGCTGTGCACGCCGAGCTTCCGCAGGGCCGCGATGCCGGCGGCCGCGTCGGCGCGGGGCTCGTCCCGGACCGCGATGGCGCCCAGGGCCTCGGCGCCGCGGACGACGATGACCACCGTCTTGCCGCCGGCCTCCAGCTCCGCGACGGCGCGGTCCGCCTCGGGGCCGAGCCGCGCGCTCTCGGCGGCGTGGCGCGGGGAGGCGACGAGCACCGTCTGGCCCATCACCGTGGCCTGCACCGCCCTGCCGGGGATGGCGCGGGCGTCCCGCGTCGGCCGCAGCGGCACCCCGTCCGTGTTCGCCCGGTCGAGGATGGCCCGGGCGATGGGGTGGCTGCTTCCGCTCTCGACCGCGGCGGCCAACCCGAGAAGCGACCGCTCCGACGCGTCCGGGGCGAGGGCCAGGATGTCGGTGACCCGCGGCCGCCCCGCCGTCAGCGTCCCGGTCTTGTCGAACGCGACCGTGCGCACCCGCCCGATGACCTCCAGCGCGGCGCCCCCCTTCACGAGCAGCCCGCGCCGCGCTCCGGCGGCCAGCCCGGACGCGATGGCGGCCGGGGTCGAGAGCACCAGCGCGCAGGGGCAGGCGATCAGGAGGAGCGCCAGGCCCCGATAGACCCAGGTGCCCCAGTCGGCGCCGAGCAGCAGCGGCGGCACGATTGCGACCGCGGCGGCGAACGCGAAGGCGATGGGCGTGTAGACCGCGCTGAACCGGTCGATGAAGCGCGCCGTGGGCGACTTCGAGGCCTGCGCCTCCTCGACGAGGTGCAGGATGCGGGCGACCGTGTTGTCGGCCGCCGTCTTGGTGACCCGGACCTGCAGCGCGCCGTCGGCGTTGACGCTGCCCGCGAAGACCGGGTCGCCGACCTCCTTGGGCTTCGGGACCGACTCGCCGGTGATGGGGGACTCGTCGAGGCTCGACGCGCCGTCGGTGATCACGCCGTCGGCGGGCACGCGGTCGCCCGGCCTCACGACGACGACCTGCCCGATGGCCAGCGACGCCGCGGGCACCTCGCGGATGGCGCCGTCGGGCCCGTCGACGAGGCGGGCGGTCTTCGGCACCAGGGCGGCGAGCGCCTTGATCCCGGCGCGCGCCCGGCCCGCCGCCACGACCTCCAGCATCTCGCCGACCGTGAAGAGCAGCACGACGATGGCGGCCTCCTCGGCGGCGTGGATGGCGAGCGCCCCCGCGGTCGCGACCGACATCAGCATCTCGATGGAGAAGGGCGTGCCGGCGAACGCCGCCAGGACCGCCCGGCGGCCGTAATAGGCGAGCCCGACGAGCGCGCCCGGCCAGTAGGCGTACTCGCCCGCCAGGCCCGGCGCGATCCGCTCGACGAGGAAGCCGGCGGCGAACAGGGCGCCGATGAGGATGCCCAGCAGCGCCTTCCGGCTCCGCCAGAGCGGCGGCTCAGGCTCCTCCGCGGTCCCGGCGGGCGGGGCGCCGCCCGAGGCTTGGGCCATGGCTAAGTCCGCGGCCGTGGGGAGC
>NZ_BPRD01000070.1 GCF_022179745.1 Methylorubrum podarium | reverse complement strand
CTGCTCGACGGCATCTCGAACGGCGTCCAGGCGATCCAGGCCGCCAACCAGGGCATCACCTCGATCCAGAAGCTGATCGACTCGGCCAAGTCCACCGCCAACCAGGCCCTGTCGACCCAGATCACCACGACCGGCACCGCCGCCAACGATTTCGCCACGACTTCCGCCGCTGCCAACGTCACGTTCTTCGTCAACGGCACGAGCAAGACGGCGACCATCGCCTCCACCGACACGATCGACACGGCCATCGCCACGCTGAACACCCAGGCCGGTTCGACGATGTTCTCCAAGGACACGACCGGCAAGAAGATCGTGCTGAACGCCAGCGCGGCGGTCGAGTTCGCGTCGACGGCCGGTCAGACCGCTCTGGGCTTCACGGCCGGCGCGGGCGCCGACACGGCCAACAAGTACGGCACCGGCAACACGGTTGCGGATACCAGCGCCAACCTGACCATCTCGGGCGTGGACACCCGCAAGAAGCTCGCCGAGCAGTACAACAGCCTGCTGACGCAGATCACGCAGCTCGCCAAGGATTCGAGCTTCAACGGCACCAACCTGATCAGCAACGGCGACCCCTCCAACAAGCTGCACATCGCCTTCAACGAGAAGGACACCTCCAACCTCGACGTCCAGGGCCAGGATCTCACGGCCGACGGCCTCGACCTCGACTCGATCACCGGCAATTCCGGTGCGAGCGTGGACGGCAAGGGCAACTTCCTCCTCGACACCAGCATCAAGGGGACGCTGACCAGCCTGAGCTCCGCCTCGGACACCCTGCGCGCGGCGAGCTCGACCTTCGGCTCGAACCTCTCCGTGGTGCAGAACCGTCAGAGCTTCTCGAAGAACCTGATCAACGTGCTCGACACCGGCGCGGCCAACCTGACGAACGCCGACCTCAACCTCGAGGCGGCCAACTCCCAGGCGCTCTCGACCCGCCAGTCGCTGGGCATCTCGGCGCTGTCGCTCGCCAACCAGGCGCAGCAGAGCATCCTCCAGCTCCTGCGCTGATCACGTCATCTGAGACGGAGCGCGCCATACAAGAAACGGCCGGGACCTTGTCCCGGCCGTTTTCTCATTTCAAAATCGAAGAATCTGGGCCTGGGAAAGGATCGTTAACGCTACGGCAACCCGAGATGTGGTCAATTAACCCTAATGCCGGTTCGGTATCGATCTGAACGGGGTTGTTACCCATGTCTTCCAGCGTCACGCTTTCCGCCGCCACCCGCCAGAACCTGCTCTCGCTGCAGGACACCGCGGGCCTGACCGCCACCACCCAGAATCGTCTGGCGACGGGCCTCAAGGTCTCGTCCGCCCTCGACAACCCGGTCAACTTCTTCACGGCGCAGTCCTTCGGCAGCCGCTCGGGCGATCTCGGCTCGCTGCTCGACTCGATCTCGAACGGCATCCAGACGATCCAGGCTGCCAACCAGGGCATCACCTCGATCCAGAAGCTGATCGACTCGGCGAAATCCACCGCCAACCAGGCGCTGTCGACGCAGATCACCACGACCGGCACCGCCGCCAACGATTTCGCCGCCAACACCTCGGCGGCGACCAGCGTCGTCTTCTACGTCAACGGCACGAGCAAGACGGCGACCATCGCCTCGAGCTCGACGATCGACGCGGCCATCACCCAGCTCAACACCCAGGCCGGCTCGACGATGTTCTCCAAGGACACGACCGGCAAGAAGATCGTGCTGAACGCCAGCGCGGCGGTCGAGTTCGCATCGACGACCGGCCAGACGGCGCTGGGCTTCACGGCCGGAGGGGGCGCCGACACGGCCAACAAGTACGGCACCGGCAACACGGCCGCGAGCAACAGCGCCAACCTGACCATCTCGGGGGTGGAGACGCGCAACAAGCTCGCCGAGCAGTACAACAGCCTGCTGATCCAGATCACGCAGCTCGCCAAGGATTCGAGCTTCAACGGCGTGAACCTGATCAGCAACGGCGACGCCTCCAACAAGCTGCACATCGCCTTCAACGAGCGCGACACCGCCAACCTCGACGTCCAGGGCCAGGATCTCACGGCCGACGGCCTCGACCTCGATCCCATCACCGGCAATTCCGGTGCGACCGCGAACGGCCAGGGCAACTTCCTGCTCGACACCGACATCAAGGGGACGCTGACCAGCCTGACCGGCGCCTCGGACACCCTGCGCACGGCGAGCTCGACCTTCGGCTCGAACCTCTCCGTGGTGCAGAACCGGCAGGACTTCACCAAGCGGCTCGTCAACATCCTCGATACCGGCGCGGCGAACCTGACCAACGCTGACCTCAACGAGGAGGCGGCCAACTCCCAGGCGCTCTCGACCCGTCAGTCGCTGGGCATCTCGGCGCTGTCGCTCGCCAACCAGGCGCAGCAGGGCATCCTCCAGCTCCTGCGCTGATCGGCGGCATCGATCGCCGCAGGCGGGCGGGTTTCGGGGGCGATCGCGCGAGCGGTCGCCCTTTTCGTCGTGCGGGCCCCCGCGTCCGCACGGGCGGGCGACGCATCCCCACCCCCGTGTCCGCCCCATGGCGTCCGGGCGCGCGCGTCCATAAATCAGCCGCGTTGTGCGCCGCTTGATCGGCGCCGACACGCTGCCCCTCGCGTGTCGGCCGGGGTCCCCGAACGTTCGATGAACGCCATCTTGATCAAGCTGTTCGCGACCGCGCTGACCCTGTCCCAGGTCACGACGCGGCCCGACGCGGTGCGGACCCAGTTCGACCCTGCCAAGGACGGCGCGGAGGTCGTGGCGATCCTGCGCGACGGCTGCGCCCACATGCGCAAGTCCTTCGACATCGAGGACATCAACCTCGACGAGCTGATCTCCACCGCCATGGAGGATCCGACGGCGGTGGCGGGCGACAACGCGCCCAAGATCCTGCACGGGCTCGACCTGACCGAGCTGAACACGAGCTACAAGCAGTTCTGCAAGGGCGAGAACCCGGCCAATTCCCCCTTCGAGGCGGGGGCGGTGATCGCCTTCTACAACAACGCCGTGAAGGACCTGCCCTCGGCCGAAGCCCTGCGCGACATCAAGCTCCCCAGCGCCAGCGTGATCCTCGACGGGGCGGGCAAGCCGTTCTCCGAGACCTTCGATGCCCGCGGCCGGCGCCTCGTGGTGCCGATCGGCACGGTGCCGGACCTCGTGCAGAAGGCCTTCGTCGCGGCCGAGGACAAGCGTTTCTACCAGCACCACGGCATCGACGAGCGCGGGGTGATCCGCGCCTTCGTCGGCAACCTCGCCTCGCCGGGGCGCCCGGCCGGCGGCTCCACCATCACGCAACAGGTGGTGAAGAACCTGTCGGTGGGCGACGACGTCACCTACGAGCGCAAGATCCGCGAGATGATCGTGGCCTCGCGGCTGGAGAAGCTCCAGACCAAGCCGCAGATCCTCGGGCTCTACCTCAACGGGATCTATCTCGGCCGCGGCGCCTACGGCATCGAGATGGCGGCGCGGAGCTGGTTCGGGAAGTCGGTGGGCGCGCTCACCCTGCCCGAGGCCGCCCTGCTCGCCGGCCTGCCGAAGGGCCCGAACTACTACAGCCCCGACAAGTATCCCGAACGGGCGCGGGAGCGCCGCGCCTACGTGCTCAGCCGGATGAAGGAAGAGGGCACGATCACCGAGGCGCAGATGAACACGGCGATGGCCTCCGACCTCGGCATCAAGCCGCCGGACGCCGCGCGCCAGGATTCCGGCTTCTACCTCGTCGATCACGTGGCCCGCGAGGCGCGGACCTTCGCCGGGCTCGAATCGCTCACCAACGCGAGCTACACCGTGCGCGCCACGGTGAATGCCGGTTTGCAGTCGGCGCTCGAAGGTGCGCTGCAGGAAGGGCTCGCGACCTACGAGCGCGGCACCGGCCGCGCCCGCTACGAGGGGCCTGAGCTGAATCTGGCCGAGGCCGTGAAGCGCATCGAGGCCGCCGCGCCCGCGCCGGAACCCGCCGCCGAGCCGGTGCCGCCCCCCGAGACGAAGAAGGGGAGCCGGAAGGCGGCCGCGAAGGCGCCGGCCAAGCCCGCGGTGCAGCCCGCGTGGCAGCGCGCGCTCGTCTCCGCCCGGCCGCAGCTCTACGACGTGCGCTGGCCCCTCGCGGTGGTGCTCCAGACGGGGAAGAACGGAACCAAGGTCGGCCTGCCCGACGGTCGGGTCGCCAGCCTGGAGGCCGGCCCGGCACGGGGAAAGCTTCAGCTCTACGACGCGGTGCGGGTGCGCCTGCGCGAGGGCAAAGGCAGCCCGCGCGCCGACCTGCGGGTGCGTCCGACCGTGCAGGGCGCCGCCCTCGTGCTGGAGAACCGCACCGGAAAGATCCTGGCGATGAGCGGGGGCTTCTCCTATCCCCTGAGCCAGCTCAACCGGGTGACGCAGACCGTGCGCCAGCCGGGCTCGACCCTGAAGCCGCTGACCTACCTCGCCGCGCTGAACGCGGGGATGCAGCCCAACACCCTGGTGATGGATTCCGCCGTGACCCTGCCGCCGATTGGCGGGATCGGCGATTCCTGGTCGCCCAAGAATTACGACGGCGGCGGCTCCGGCGCGACGACGATCCGGCGCGGGCTCGAATTCTCCAAGAACCTCGTCACCGCCCGCCTGCTCCAGGGCGGCATCGCGGCCAAGGCGCCCGACAGCCTGCAGCGGGTCTGCGATATCGCGCTCGAAGCCCAGCTCTACGCCGAGTGCGAGCGCTACTATCCCTTCGTGCTCGGCGCCCAGCCGGTGCGGATGATCGATCTGGCGAGCTTCTACGCGGCCATCGCCAACGAGGGGGCGCGCCCGAGCGCCTACGCGCTGGAGGCGATCGAGCGCGACGGCAAGCCGGTCTACAGCCACCCCGACAAGGCACCGGTGCGGATCGGTTCGGCCGACCGGGTCGCGTTCTACCAGCTCAAGACCATGCTCCAGGGCGTGACCCAGCACGGCACCGCCGCGGCGCTCGCCGGCATCTCGCCCTACGTCGCGGGCAAGACCGGCACCTCGGAGAACGAGAACGACGCGTGGTTTGCCGGCTTCTCGAACGAGATCACCGTGGTGGTCTGGGTCGGCTACGACAACGCCGACGGCGTGCGCCGGACGCTGGGCCGCGGCCAGACCGGCGGTCACGTCTCTGTGCCGATCGCGCGATCCATCTTCCAGGCGGCCTGGGCCAACGGCGTGCCGCGCACCCCGCTGGCGCCGCCCTCGCCGGAGGCGAAGGCGCTCATCGCCGACCTGCCGATCGAGCCGCGGAGCGGCCAGCGCGTCGCGGGCGGCGGCTTCGTCGAGCATTTCCGGCTCAAGGACGGCCGCGTCGCCGACACGCAATACGCGCTGGTGCCCCGTGAGACGCTCTACGCCATGCGCCCCGACGCGGAGGACGGCGATGTCGGCAATGCCGAGGACGGGGCGGACGTCGCCGGCGACCTCTTCGGCAATTTGCCGGGCGGGCGCCGCGACAGCGGCGATCCCTTCGCCCAGAGGCGTAGCGCCGACACGGAATCCGATCGGAGCGCCGATCCCTGGGGTCTGCGCCGCGACCGGCGGGACGAGCCGCAGGCCTGGCCCGGCCGCGACCGCTACGGGCAGGTCAACCCGGTGCCGTTCGGCTCGCCCTTCGACGACGACGGCGACACGCGCCGCCGCCAGCGCCGCCGCGATCCCGATTACCTGTTCGGCGAAGACCCCGGCTACTGACGCGCCGCCCTTCGCCGCTCTCCCCCCATCGACGCATCCGAGGTCCGCTTTGCCCAGGCAGTTTCCGGCCGCCCTCCTCGTCGCGCTCGCGGTGGCCGTGCCGGCCCGGGCGCAGGAGACGGCAAAAGATCTCCCGAAGCCCGCCGCCCTGGTCTCCGACCGGGTCAGGGACGTCCCGGCCCTGGCGCCGGGCGACGCCGCGAGCCTCAAGCCCGGAACGGTGCTGTTCAGCGACCGCCGCGAGGCCGCCTCGACCAATCCGGAGAGCGGGCTGATCGCCTTCGACGCGTGGCGCAAGAGCCGGCCGCAGGAGGCGGCGGCGCTGAGCCCCTGGCCCGGCTACACCGAGCCCGAATACACCCAGACCGTGAACGGCGTCGCCAAGCAGCGCCACGAGGCGCTGAAGGTCTACATCGCGGAAGGGCGCTTCGTCGTGGCCAAGCCGCCCTCCGCCATCGACCTCTCGGCCTTCGCCAATCTCGATTTCCTGGCCAGGATGGATCCGGTGATCCGCCACAAGCGGCTCGAGCCGGCGGAGGCGATGCCGACCAAGGACCCCGCCGCCGCCTTCGCGAAGCGGCCGGACCGGCCCTGGTGCGGGGCGGGGGGCGTCTGCATCGAGTCGCGCTACGACCTCGAAGGCAAGCTGCCGCTCGGCGTGAAGCTCGCCAACAAGCTCGAACTCGGCAGCTCGAAAAGGATAGCGGAGTTCGTCTCGTTCCAGAGCGAACTGCGGGTGCTGCCGCCGGCCGAGGCCGCGGGTCTCGCCGCGCTCACCAAGATCGACACCCCCGTGGCGGGCGGGCTCGAACAGACGATCTTCTGGGTCAACCAGATCCTGCGCTTCGGCAAGTTCCTGGCGGTGATGCAGCCCGCCCCCGACGACCCGAACCGGACCGTGGTGACGACCTACATGGCGCTGGCCATCAAGGCGGACGTGCTGGAGCGCAAGCAGGAATATGCCCGCGTGCCGGTGCTCAAGAACCTGCTGCCGGTGCAGGTGCTGATGGGCAATTCCTCGTTCAACACCGGAACCTCGATCAGCGCCGGCGTGCCGACCTACGCCCGCAACCGCATCGTCGCCTTCGCCGACGCCCTGGCGAAGCGCTGACCCACGTCCGCGGGCGTCATCCAGTCCTCACAAACCTGTGCCCAATGTCACTCGTGTCGCCGATAGGGCACAGACATTCGCTGGTATATTGGATAAAGTTCTTCGACTCGTTCCTGAGACCGCGAGTCACCTCAGCCGGCGCGCCCTTGATGGGCGCGCCGCTTTTTCTTGTGGGCGCCCCTACGGGCTCCCCGGCCCCCTGGCGAGGCCGGCCAGGGTGAACAGGTCCACCGAGAACTTGGCACCGACCACGAGGGTGTCGGGGATGTTCTTCGGGGAGTACGGGAAGCGGGTCTGATCCGGGTTGACGATGTACTGCAGGTTCGGCGTCAGCCGGATCGCGGGCGTGACCTGGATGCCGTAATTCAGCTCCATCATGATCTGCTGCCTCGGGATCCTGCGGAACAGGCCGAGCGAGGCCTGGGCCGCCTCGATGTTGCCGAGCGCCAGCGGGCTGAAGGCCTGCGTGTTGATGACGAAGCCCACCGTGTCGTAGGGCCGGCCCGCGAAGGTGCCGGTCTGGAGCGCGCCGATCTCCAGGAAGTAATCCTCGACCAGGCGGCCCCCCGTGCCCGCCATCGCGACGCCGAACAGGGTCAGGCCCTGGATGCCCTTCGGATCAGGCCGCCACACCATCTGGTCGAAGCGGGCGTAGATTCCGGAGCGGCCGAACCGGGTCGCGGGGGAGAGCCCGGTGAGCACGGCGCGCCCGCCCGCCATGTCGCGCACGGGATCGGAATAATCGGAGCGGTCGATCCAACCGCCGATGCCGTAGTTGCGGGGCAGTTCGTCGTTGGCGAAGGTCGTCGAGTAGCCGAGTTCGAACGGCACGATGGCCCCGGTCGCCCCCTTGGTCGAGAAGTCGAGGCCGTTGTCGCCGGGCTGCTGATGCAGCGGGTTCACCTCGTAGGCGCCGACGTGAAAGAACACCGTGTCGGTCAGCCACGCCTTGGCGTGCCCGCCCCAGCTCGCCACCGGCCAGAAGGTGAAGTTCGAGGTCTTGAATACGAAGGTCGGGTTGCCGCAGGCGGAGTTCGTCTGGAAGTTGCAGTAGATCGGCGAGTTGAGGAAGGCGATGTTCGCCACCAAGCGTCCGACCTCGATGTCGAGCCGGTTGTCGAACAGCTTCTGCTGATAGGAGAGCAGCGTCAGCCGGGTGGTCTGGCCGCCGCCGTAGATCTCCTGAACACTCGTGTTGTTGCCGATGGCGTCCTGGGCGAGGCTGCGGCCGTGGCGGTTGGTGACCGCGACGTGGAACGAGCCGCCCTCGATCCCGGCGAGTCGGTTGAGGTCGCCGTCGATGCCGAAGAAGACCTGACCGGCCCAGGCCGCCCCCTGGCGGATGCCGCCGACGGGGTTGGCCGCGCCCTGGCCGGTGTAGTTCAGGAGGAACGAGAGGCCGTTGCCGAGGTCGAAGGTGCCGGGCGGCAGGGTCGGGGGCGTCGCGGTCTGGCCGAGCACGTCGGCCGCCGCCGCGGCGCTGCCGTCATTGCCGAAGACCCGGCGGGGCGGGGCGCGCCGCGCGATCCGCCGCAGGGTGGGGCGCCGGACCGTGACCGGCACGCCGGTCCGGGTTCCGGCAAGACCCGGTTGCGCGGGCGGCTCCTGTGCGCCGGCCGGCATCGCTCCGCTGGCGAGCGCCGTGCAGAGGCCGAGTGCGGCCCACGCTGCCTTTCCAGCCTTCATCTCTTCCCCCTCTCGGTGTCTTCCCGGCCTGGTTGGCTGAGCGCGACCGTTGATTTAATCAGAAGTTGTATTTTGCTTCGCAAGTCGCGGCATAGGCCGATCGGCTGCGTTCCCGCGTCTGCCGGGCGGGGCCGGACGCTCCGGCGCCGGCCGCCCGGTCAGGCCGCCCGCTTCTTGAGCAGGCCGACCAGCAGGCCCGTCACCACGGTGCCGGCGGCGAGCGCGATCAGCGCGCCGGTCAGGTTGGTCACCGCGTTCGGGATCGGCAGCACGAACAGGCCGCCATGGGGCACCTTGAGGGTCACGCCCGAGGTCATGGCGATGGCCCCGGCGATCGCCGAACCGGCCACCATGGAGGGGATCACCCGCAGCGGATCGGCGGCGGCGAAGGGGATCGCCCCTTCCGTGATGAAGGCCGCGCCGAGCACCGCCGCCGCGCCGCCGGCCTCGCGCTCCGGCCCGGTGAAGCGGTTCGGGAACAGGCGGGTGGCGAGCGCGATCCCGAGCGGGGGCGTCATGCCGCCGAGCATCACCGCCGCCATCGGCGCATCGACGCCCGACGAGAGCAGCGCCGCCGACGACGCGTAGGCGGCCTTGTTGATCGGCCCGCCCATATCGACGGCCATCATCCCGCCGAGCACGAGGCCGAGGACCAGGGCGCTCGCCCCCTGCATGCCCTTGAGCCACTCGGTGAGCGCGGCGAGCACGGCGGCCACCGGCACGCCGACGACGTAGACCATCAGCAGGCCGGTGATCGCGGTGGCGAGCAGCGGCAGGATCAGGACGGGCTTGAGACCCTCCAGGTTCTTGTGCAGGCGGATGTGCCGGTTGAGGAAGCTCGTCGTGTAGCCGGCAATGAAGCCTGCCGCGATGCCGCCGAGAAAGCCCGCCTGGAGGTTGGCGGCGAGCATGCCGCCGATCATGCCCGGCGCGATGCCGGGCCGGTCGGCGATGGAATAGGCGATGTAGCCGGCGAGCGCCGGGACGATCAGGGCAAACGCCGCCTTGGCGCCGATCTGACCGAGCGCGTAGCCGAGGGTGCCCGCGTTCTCCGGCTTCATCGCGTCGATGCCGCCGAAGGCGAAGGCCAGCGCGATCAGGAGGCCGCCCGCCACCACGAAGGGCAGCATGAAGGACACGCCGGTCATCAGGTGCTTGTAGGCGCCCGCCTTCTTCTCGGCCGCCGCCGGGCGGGCCGGGCCGTCCGCCGTTTCGGGGCCGCCCGCCGCCTGCAGCTGCGCCTCGGCGAGCGCCGTGGCGATCAGACCCTTGCCGTCGCGGATCGCCGCCTTGGTGTTGGTGGCGTAGACCCGTTTGCCGGCAAATCGCGACCGGTCGACGCCGGTATCGGCGGCGATGAGCACGATGTCGGCCGCCGCGATCTCCGGCGCGGTCAGGGCGTCGCGGGCGCCGACGGAGCCTTGCGTCTCGACGCGCACGTCGTGGCCGAGCGCCTGGGCCGCCGCCTGGATGCCCTCGGCCGCCATGAAGGTGTGGGCGATGCCGGTGGGGCAGGAGGTGATCGCCACGATCTTCCTGGGACCGGCCGCCGCGGCGGGGGAGGGGGTGTCCGCTCCGGCGCTCAGGCGGTCGAACACGGCGTTGACGTCGGTCAGCACGTCCTCGATCGCCGCCCGCGCCCGATGGAGCGCGCCGAACCGGCCCTCGCCGAGATCGCCCTCGCCGACGAGCAGCACGGCTTTCGCCCCCGCGATGGCCGCGTCCGAGAGCGGGTTGCCGCTGGCGCCGTTGCCGCGGACTTCGAGGGCGATCGGCGTGTTGCGCCGCCCGGCCGCCTTGCGGAGAGCCTCGGCGGCGAGGACGGCGTGGGTGGAGAGGTCTCCGCCTCCCACCACGGCCAAGAGCTGTGCCATGGGTTTCCTCCCGTAATCTGATTGTTCGATCTCTCGGCCGCTGCATTCCCCTCTCCCCTCTGCGGGAGAGGGTGGCCCCCGAAGGGGGTCGGGTGAGGGGCGGCTCAGGTTCTTCCGGAAGCGTCGCTCCCCTCTCCCGCCCGCTCCGCGGGCACCCTCCCCCGCGGAGGGGGGCGGGTGATGCGCTCCGCGCCTAGCTGACGCGTTCCACCCGGATCTCGCCCGCGAGCGCCTCGATCTCCGCCCGCCCCGGCAGGTTCGCCCCCGTGCGGCTGAGCTTGCCCGCGGCGAAGGCGAGCGCCCGCCGGGCGAGGTCGGGCAGATCCAAGCGGTCGTGCAACCCGGCGACGAGGCCGGCGACGAGGGCGTCGCCCGCCCCAACGGTGCTCGCCACCCGCGTCGGCGGCGGCAGCGCCCGCAGCGCGCCCTCCGACGAGACGAACAGCGCGCCCTCCGCCCCGAGCGAGACGCAGACCAGCGCGATGCCGCCGCGTTGAAGCGCTCGGGCCGCGTCGAGCACGTCGGCGAGCGCGGGAAGCGGGCGCCCGGCCCATTCCTCCAGTTCATGCCGGTTCGGCTTGATCGCGTCGGGCAGCCGGTCCCGGCCGGCGGCGAGCGCCGCGGCGAGCGCCGGGCCGGAGGCGTCGAGGACGACGCAGGCGCCGCGGCGCCTCAGCTCGGCGGTGAGCCGGGCATAGGTGTCCGGACCGAGCGAGCGCGGCAGGCTGCCGGCCAGCACCGCGAGGTCCCCCGCGCCGGTGAGGTCGGCGAGCACCGCGCGCACCGCCTCGACCGTGGAGGGCCCGAATTCGAGCCCCGGCAGGTTGATGTCGGTGGTGTCGCCGGTCGACGCGTCGAGCAGCTTGAGGTTGGTGCGGGTCTCGCCGGGGATCCAGACGAAGCGGTCGTCGATACCCTTGGCCGCGAGAAGCTGCGCGAAGGGCGCGGCGTTGTCCTGGCCGAGCACGCCGGTGGCGGCGACCGGGAGGCCCCAATCGGCGAGGCAGCAGGCGACGTTGACGCCCTTGCCGCCGGCATCGGCCCAGACGGAGCGGGCGCGGTGGACGCTGCCGGGGGTCAGCGCGTCGAGGGTGACGGTCTGGTCGATCGCCGGGTTGAGGGTGAGGGTGACGAGGCGCATCGCTCAGGCTTCCTTGACGGCGCTTTCGGCGGCGGTGTCGAGGGCGCGCACGGCGGCCGCGTCCTCCTGCGCGCAGGCTTGCTCCGCGAGCGCCTTCAGCTCGGAGAGGTCGCAGGCCCGCAGCCGCGCCTTCACGCCGGGCAGGTCGCGGGGCGTCATCGACAGTTCGTGGACGCCGAGCCCCGCGAGCAGGGCGGCGCCGAACGGCTCGCCCGCGATGCCGCCGCAGACGCCGACGAAGCGCCCGTGCCGGGTGGCGCCCTCGCAGGTCAGGCGGATCAGCCGCAGCACCGCCGGGTGGAGCGAATCGGCCTCCGGCGCGAGGTCGGTGTTCTGGCGGTCGATGGCGAGCGTGTACTGGGTGAGGTCGTTGGTGCCGATCGAGAAGAAGTCGCAGTGCCGGGCGAGCACGTCGGCCTGCAAAGCGGCGGCGGGCACCTCGATCATGATGCCGAGCGGCACCTCCGGCGCGCCGACATCCGTCCGGATCGCCTCGCAGATCGCGCGCAGCCGCAGCACCTCGGGGACCGAGGTGATCATCGGCATCATGATCGAGAGCGGCGCGTCCTTGCCCTTGGGCGGATCGGCCGGCAGGTGGTCCTTGGCGGCGCGGTAGAGGGCGCGCAGCTGCGGTTCCATCAGGTCCGGCCGGCGCAGGAGCAGGCGGGCGCCGCGCACGCCGAGGAACGGGTTTTCCTCCCTCGGCAGGTGGAGGTGGGCGACCTGCTTGTCGCCGCCGATGTCGAGGGTGCGCACGATGAGCGGCCGGCCCCCGAGCGCCTTCAGCATCGCCGAGTAGGTCGCGTACTGGTCGTCTTCGGTGGGCGTGTCGCCGCGCTCCAGGAACAGGAACTCGGTGCGCATCAGGCCGACGCCCTCCGCGCCCTGATCCAGGGCCAGCGGCACCTGCTCCGGGTTGTTGACGTTGGCGCCAATGGCGATGCGGTGGCCGTCGCGGGTCTCGGCGGGCTTGGCCCGCTCCCGCGCCTCGGCCTCGGCCTGCGCGCGCTGGCGCGCCTGCCACGCCCGCGCCGAGGCGACGTCCGCCTCGCTGGGATCGAGGTAGAGCCGGCCGGTGCTGCCGTCGAGGATCGCGAGCGTGTGGTTGGCGAGCGCCAGCAGGCCGGGGCCGCCCGCGACCACCGCCGGGATGCCGAGCGTGCGCGCCAGGATCGCGGTGTGCGAGGTCGGCCCGCCCTGGGCGGTGGCCAGCCCGATGACGCGGGCCGGGTCGAGACCGGCGGTGTCGGAGGGGGCGAGGTCGGGCGCGACCAGGATGCAGGGCACGTCCGGCAGGTCGTGGCCGCTCTTCAGCGCCGGGTCGATCTGCGCCAGCACCCGTCGGCCGACGTCGCGCAGATCGGCGGCGCGGGCGGCGAGCACCGGGTTGCCGAGCGCCGAGAGCTGGCCGGCCATCCGCTCCACCGCCGCGTTCCAGGCATAGGCCACGCCGTGGCCCTCGACCATGAGCTGGCAGGCGAGCGTGATCAGGTCGGTGTCCTTGATCAACTCGGCTTGCGCGGAAAAAATCCCGGCATCGGCCTTGCCGAGACGCCGCTCGGTGTCGTCGGCGAGCGCCTTGAGCTGGCCGCCCGTCGTCGCGAGCGCCCGGTGCAGCCGGTCGGCGCCGGAGGTCAGCGGCTCGGGCTCGTCGGGGACGCTGACCTCGGCCGCCGCCAGGACGTGGATCGGGCCGATGGCGATGCCGGGGCTGGCCGCGA
>NZ_BPRD01000069.1 GCF_022179745.1 Methylorubrum podarium | reverse complement strand
CTCGGCCCGGCGCAGGCGCTGCCACGGGGCGGCGGCGCGCAGGGTCGCGATCAGGTCGAGCCGCCCCCGGCGCGGATCGCCGGGACGGCTGCCGACCGGGCGGCCCGTCAGCGGGGAGGCCGACGCCATGCCCATCCGCCCGGCCGCACCGGAGCGCAGCGGCGGCCCGGCGGCGAGGAGCCGCGCGAGCAGATCCTTCGGGAGGGCGGCGCGGACCGCGTCGAGCACCGTCTCGTCGGGCCGTTGCGCCGGAGCCTCGTCCCGTTCGGCCGCATCATCGGGCGCTCGTTGCGCCTCCTGCGACGGCTGCGGCTCTGGCGGCTGGTCCGCCGCTTCCGCTTCGCGGGGCGGCGGAGCGGGCAGACGCGTCGCCCGCGGGGCGAGCACGAGGCGGGCGGCCTCGATCAGGTCGGCCTCGTCCGGCTCCGCGCGCCCGGCCTCCAGCGCGATCAGACGGGCGATCCGGAGGGCGAGGAGCGGCGCCCGCAGCGAGGCAACGCCGAAGGCGTCCGCGACGGCGCAGAGGGTGGCGACCGGGTCGTTCACGGATTGCCCGCTCGGCCGCTCGGTCGCCGGCCCGCCCTGCCGTCCGGCCTCGTCCCCGCGGGGAGAGGTGGCCGCGCGCAGGCTCACGCCGGTGAGGTCGATGCGCAGCGCCAGCCGGTCGGCGAGGGCCTCCGCGACGGTCTCGTCCTCCTGCCCCTCGTCGAGCAGCACGAGGCCGAACCGGGCCGGCAGCCGCGCGGCGAGACCGTCCCGCTCCAGCGCCAACGTTCCGGTATCGAGGGCGCCCGCGAGCCGGGCGACGGTGCCGCGCTCCAGCCGCTCGGCCATCGGCACGAGCACGGCCCCGCCATCGGCCTCCGCCAGCAATCCGCGCTGGATCACCGGCCGGCCGGCGCGCAGCGTCGCGGGCAGGTCGAGGCCGCCGATCAGCCGGTCGTCGGCGATGCCCGGCGGCATCCGGCGCACCGGGCCAGCGAGCCGGCTGCGGAGGTGATCGAGCCAGAGGTCGCGCACCGGCCCGGCGCCTGCCCGCAGCACGATCCCGCCGAGACCGTGCGGATCGGCGGCGAACAGTTCGGCGGCCCGCAGCGCATCGTCCCAGGCCCCGGCCGGATCATCCTGCTCCGGGGCCATCGTCGCCGTCAGCGCTTGAACATCGGGTGCTCGACCCGGTCGCCTGCGCGAATGCCGAGCTTGGCGGCGGTGCCGGCGTTCAGTTCGAGCACCGCGAGCACCGGCTCGCCCGACGGGATCACCTTGGTCGAGAGCGGCTCGGTATCGGCGGCAATCCGGGCGATCGAACCGTCGGAGCGGATGAACACCATGTCGAGGGACAGGTAGGTGTTCTTCATCCACATCGTGGCCGGCGCCGGACGCTCGAAATCGAACAGCATGCCGTGGTCGGCGGCCATGGAGCGGCGATACATCAGCCCCTTGGCGCGCTGCGCGTCGGTGCGCATCACCTCCACCTGGAAGGCGTGGCGGCCGGACTTGCCGACGATGCCGAGCGGCTCGGTCGCGGCCTGAGCGGCGGGCGCGGCGTCCTGGGCGCGCAGCGGCCCCACCGGCACGGCCGCCAGCGCGGCGAGGCAGGCGGCAAGTCGCAGCAGCTTTGAAACGGAGGCAGATACGGGCACGCGGATTACCGTCAATGGGAGGCCGGAAGCGCCCCGTCGACGAGGCGGACTTCCGCCGCCATAGCACCCTTCGAGCCGTCGCCGTAGCGGACCAGCACCTGCTCGCCGGGCTTCAGCTCGGCAATGCCGTAGCGGCGCAGCGTCTCCATATGGACGAAGATGTCCGGCGTGCCGTCGCCGCGGCTGAGGAAGCCGAAACCGCGCAGGCGGTTGAACCACTTCACCACGGCGACCTCCAGGCCGCTCGTCGGCGTCACGCTCACATGCGTGCGCGCCATCGGCAGTTCGGAGGGGTGGAGCGCGGTGGACTGGTCCAGCGAGATCACCCGATGGGCCTGCCAGCCGCGGGCACGCTGCACCGCCTCCACCACGATCCGCGCGCCCTCGCTCGCGGCCTGATGACCGTCCCGGCGCAGACAGGTGATGTGCAGCAGCACGTCCGCCGAGCCGTCATCCGGCACGATGAAGCCGAACCCCTTCGAGACGTCGAACCACTTGATGCGCCCGGCGATCTCCAAGAGCTCGGGCGGACGCTCGTCCTCGCTCTCCCGTTCCATCGCGCGGTCCCGCATGTCCGGCACGCGAAGCCCGACGGAGCTCAGTTCGTGATCGTTCGACATGTAAGCAACCCGTGCCGAATCGCGCGGCGCAATCCCGATGCTACGTTAACAAAGTCAGATTACGCGGAAAGCCCGTTTGGCCGGCAGCGGGACAGTTCAATTGATCATTTTCCGGCGCCATGGCGTCGATGCCGCATCACGCGCGCGCCGTGCCGCGGGTCTCGTCGATCGGTCCCGATCCCGATCCGACGCGGGAGAGCTTGACCGGACAAGGGGTTAGGGTCGGCTCGGTCACGATCGGCATGGGAGCAGATCCTTCGAGGGCTGATTCGAATGGCCGCATGGCTGCCTGTTCGGCAGGCAGCGGCGTTCGCGCACACCCTTCGCCTGGAACGGGGATCGGTGATAGGGCGCGGCCATGCCCGCCTCGTTCCCGTCCACGCCCCCCCGTCCGAGCCGGCGGATCGACGCCCTCGACCTCGCCCGGGGCGCGGCGCTCGCGGCGATGGCGGCCTATCATGGGCTTTGGGACCTCGGCTTCCTGCAGCTCACGCCTCAGAACTTCGCGCTCACGCCGACGGGGCGGCTGGCGGCCCACGGCATCGCCGGCTCGTTCCTGCTGCTGGTGGGCATCGGCCTCGTGCTGGCCAACGGCGACGGCTTGCGCTGGCGGCCCTTCGCCCTGCGGCTTGCCAGGATCGGCGGCGCCGCGCTGCTCATCACGCTGGCGACACGGTTCGCGTTTCCGGAAAGCTACATCTTCTTCGGCATCCTGCACTGCATCGCCGTGTCGAGCCTGCTCGGACTGCCCTTCGTGTTCCTGCCGGCCTGGATCACGGGTCTCGCCGCCGTCGCCGTCGTGCTGGCGCCACGGGTCGTGGCTCATCCCCTGCTCGATGCGCCGGTCTTCTATTTCCTCGGATTGGGGCGGGGGCTCCCGGACAGCAACGACTGGGTGCCGCTGTTTCCCTGGTTCGGACCGGTACTCGCCGGGATCGCCCTGGCCCGGCTCGTCCGGCCGGTGGTCGCCGGCTCGCGGCTGTCCCGCTGGAAGGCCCGCACGCCCCTGGCGCGCGGTGCGGCCTTCGCCGGGCGGCACAGCCTCGCCGTCTACCTCATCCACCAGCCGGTGCTGCTCGCCCTGCTGACCGGCCTCGTGACCCTGACCGGGCCGCATCCGCGGGCCGGGCTCGCCGGCTTCCGCAAGGATTACGCGGCGCACTGCACCCGCACCGGCGGCGAGGCGGGCGCCTGCCGGATCGCCGCGCGCTGCACAGCCGACGCCCTGAGGCGGGAGGGTCTCTGGGGGACGGGCAAGCCCTATTCCGTCGCGGAGCGGGCCACGGCGCAGGGCCTCTCGCAACGCTGTTACGAGGCCGCGGAAGGCACCGCGGCCCCGCCGTGAGGACTCAGTCCTTGGCGCGCTCCACGTAGGAGCCGTCGGCCGTCATGATGACGACGCGGGTGCCGGTGGTGATGTGCGGCGGGACGCTCGTCTTCACGCCGTTGGAGAGGAGCGCTGGCTTGTAGGACGAGGAGGCGGTCTGCCCCTTGGTCACCGGCTCGGTCTCGACGATCTCGAGGGTCACGCGCTGCGGCAGCTCGATCGCCAGCGGCACGCCGTTATGAGTCGAGAGCGTGACCACCATGCCCTCTTGCAGGTAGGGGGCGGCATCGCCGACCACGTCCTCGGGAACCGCGAGCTGCTCGTAGTTCTCGGGGTTCATGAAGTGATACCCCTCGCCGTCCTGGTAGAGGAAGGTGTGGTCGCGGTCCTCGACGAAGGCGCGCTCGACCTGCTCGGTGGTGCGGTAGCGCTCGGAGATCTTCACGCCGTCGGTGATGCGGCGCATGTCGAGCTGCGTCACCGGCGTACCCTTGCCGGGGTGGATGTTCTCCGCCGTCAGGATGACGTAGAGCTTGCCGTCCTTGTCGACGACGTTGCCCTTGCGAAGGGTACTGGCGATCACTTTCACGAGCGTGGACCTTGGCTGGACGAGAACGGCGGCTCTTCACCGGCGTCTCGGCCGGGTGAGCGGAATCATCCGCGAGGCCCTACCCTATCCGCGGCTCGGTTGCCAGCCGGAGGCTGTTTTCGCGTGAGTCACGACTCCTCGCCCTGGTGGCATCCTGGCCTCCACGCGGATCGCCGGCCGCTGCTCATCACCCGCAACCGCATCCTCGCGGGGTTGCGCGCGTGGTTCGCGGACCACGACTTCGTCGAGGTCGAGGCCGCCGCGCTCCAGGTCTCTCCGGGCAACGAGGCCCATCTCTCCGCCTTCGCCACGGAGGCGATCCTGCCCGATGGCGGCCGCGAGCCGCTCTACCTCCACACCTCGCCGGAATTCGCCTGCAAGAAGCTGCTGGCGGCGGGCGAGCCGCGCCTGTTCAGCCTCGCCCGCGTCTTCCGCAACCGCGAGCGCGGCGCGCTCCACCATCCCGAATTCACGATGCTCGAATGGTATCGCGCGGGCGAGGACTACGACGCGCTGATGCAGGATTGCGCCGCGCTGCTGGCGCTCGCCGCCGAGACCGCGGGCGCCCGGCGCCTGACCTTCCGCGGACGCGAGGCCGATCCGTCGGCGCCCTTCGAGCGGCTCACCCTGGCCGAGGCCTTCCACCGCTACGCCGCCATCGATCTCCTCGCGACGATCTCGCCCGAGGGCGCGACGGACCGCGACGGGCTCGCCGACGCCGTCATGACCCGCGGCCTTCGCGTCGCGCCGGACGACACCTGGGCCGACCTGTTCAGCCGCGTCCTCGTCGGGCTGATCGAGCCGCATCTCGGGCAGGGCCGCCCGACCATCCTGTGCGAGTACCCGGTGAGCGAGGCGGCGCTCGCCCGGCCGAGCCCGCGCGACCCCCGCGTCGCCGAACGGTTCGAGCTCTATGCCTGCGGCGTCGAACTCGCCAACGCCTTCGGCGAGCTCACCGACCCGGCCGAGCAGCGCCGCCGCTTCGAGGCGGAGATGGCGGAGAAGGCCCGCGTCTACGGCGAGCGCTATCCCATCGACGAGGAGTTCCTGGAGGCTCTCGCCGTGATGCCCGAGGCGAGCGGCATCGCGCTGGGCTTCGACCGGCTGGTGATGCTGGCCACCGGTGCACCCCGCATCGACGACGTGATCTGGACGCCGGTCGCCCGGGGCCGGGCGCGGTGAGCCTCGCCCTGAAGAGCGCGACGGCGCTCGCCCGCGCAGGGCTGGTGGACGCGGCCGACCTTCCCGCCCTGGAGCGGGTCGCGTCCCGCTACGCCGTGTCGGTGACCGCCGACATGGCCGAGCTGATCGACGGGAGCGATCCCGACGATCCGATCGCCCGGCAGTTCATCCCGCGCGCGGAGGAGATCGAGACGCGGGCGGTGGAGCGCGCCGACCCGATCGGCGACGACGCGCATGCACCGGTTCCCGGCATCGTCCACCGCTATCCCGACCGGGTGCTGCTCAAGCCGCTCCACGTCTGCCCGGTCTATTGCCGGTTCTGCTTCCGCCGCGAGCGCGTCGGGCCCGCCGGCCACGGCAGCCTGAGCGAGGCGGACCTGGCCGCGGCCTACCGCTACGTCGCCGCGCACCCTGAGATCTGGGAGGTGGTCGTCACGGGAGGCGATCCCTTCGCCCTGTCGCCCCGGCGGCTCGCCTCCATCACGCGGGCGCTCGGCGCGATCCCGCATGTGCGGGTGCTGCGCTTCCACACCCGCGTGCCGGTGGTGGAGCCGGCCCGCGTCGACGCGGCCCTCGTCGCCGCCCTCAAGAGCTTTCCCGGCGCGGTCTTCGTGGCGCTCCACGCCAACCATCCGCGGGAGTTCGCGCCGGCCGCCCGCGCGGCCATCGCCCGGCTGGTCGATGCCGGCATCCCGATGGTGAGCCAGAGCGTGCTCCTGCGGGGCGTCAACGACGACGCGGCCACGCTGGACGCCCTGATGCGCCGCTTCGTCGAGAACCGCATCAAGCCCTACTACCTCCATCACGGCGACCTCGCGCCGGGAACGGGTCATCTGCGGACGGACCTTCCGGAGGGACAGGCGCTGATGCGGCAGCTACGCGGCCGCCTCTCCGGCCTCGCCCAGCCGCTCTACGTGCTCGACATTCCCGGCGGCCACGGCAAGGTACCGGTGGGGCCGGGCTATCTCGAAGAATCGGGCGGCACGTGGCAGGTGACCGATCCGCAGGGAACCGTTCACCCTTATCCCCCCGAAACGGACGACGAGGACGAGCGATGACGCGCAAGCTGTGGGGACGGGCCAGCTCCGTCAACGTCCAGAAGGCACTCTGGGCGCTCGACGAACTCGAGTTTCCCTACGAGCATATCGAGGCGGGCGGCGCCCACGGCGTCGTCGGCGACACCGCCTACCGCGCGATGAACCCCAACGGTCTCGTGCCGACGCTGGAAGAGGACGACTTCGTCCTCTGGGAGTCGAACGCGATCCTGCGCTATCTCGCTCACGCCCATGGCGGCCCGCTGGCCCTGCCGGAGGCGCCGCGCGCCCGCGCCCTCGTCGACCAGTGGCTCGATTGGCAGGCCACCGCCTTCACCCCGGCGATGCGCGACGCCTTCCTCCAGCTCGTGCGCGTCGCCCCCGAGAACCGCGACCCGCGGGTCATCGAGGCCTCGCGGGCGAGTTCCGAGCGCTGCGCGGCCCTGCTCGACGGCCACCTCGCGAACACGCTCTGCGTCGCGGGCGAGAGCTTCTCCATCGCCGATATCGCCGTCGGGCTCGCGGCCCATCGCTGGTTCCAGCTGCCGCTGGAGCGGGAAGAGCGGCCCAATATCCGCCGCTGGCTGGGGATGCTCGCGCAACGGCCCGCCTCCTCGGCCGTTCTGTCGCTGCCGCTCACCTGAGTGTCTCTCACAGAACTCCCGCTGCGCCGACGCGATCGGTGAAGACGCGGTCGATGGCCGGGGGTTGTGCGGGGCACTCCGACATAAACCGGCGGAGATCAGCTCGTGACGGATGCCGTGTCGAACCCCGGACGAAAGAAGACCATGTTCTTCCCGCTCTCGAAGCTGATCTTCTTCGTCCTCACGCCGTCGAACTTCCTGATCCTGCTGGGGCTTCTGGGCTGCGTCCTGCTCTTCACCGAGTTCGGCCGCGGTTTCGGGCGAGCTCTCACGATCGCCGGCTTCCTCGGGCTTCTCGTCGTCGGGCTTTCGCCGCTCTCGGCCTGGATCCTGGCGCCGCTGGAGAACCGCTTTCCGGCCTTCGCCGATGACGAGCGGCCGGTCGCCGGCATCGTCGTGCTCGGCGGCGCGGTCGAGGCGGATACATCGATCGGCCGCAACCAGATCACCGTCAACGACGCCGGCGAACGGGAGATCGCGCTCGGAGACCTCGCCCGGCGCTTTCCGCAGGCGCGGCTCGTCTTCTCCGGCGGGGCCGGCAGCATGCGCGAGGACGCGATCTCGGAGGCCGAGATCGTCAGCCGTTACGCCGATACCCTCGGGGTCCCGCGCAACCGCCTGATCCTGGAGCAGCAATCGCGCAACACGCGGGAGAACGCGGTCTTCTCCGCGCGCATGGTGCAGCCCAAGCCGGGCGAGCGCTGGCTCCTCGTCACCTCCGCCTGGCACATGCCGCGGGCGATGGGCTGCTTCCGCAAGGCCGGCTTCGACGTGACCGCCTACCCGGTCGACTACCGCACCAACTGGCCCCGCGACGCCTACCGCTTCGCCACCTTCGCGTCCGACGGCCTGGGGGAGCTCGATATCGGCGTGAAGGAGTGGATCGGAATGCTGGCCTACAAGCTCGCCGGCTACACCGACGAGGTCATGCCGGGGCCGTGAGCGGCGCCTACGTCCGCGGCAGGCTCAGGCGATAGATCCCGCGAAAATCGTCCGGGTCGGGCACCGGCTTGCCCTTGCGCAGGATCTGCACCCGGCCCTCCTTGGTCAGCCGCACGGCGACGCGGCGCACCGGCTGCATCAGCGGGCCCCAGCCGTCGGGATGCGGGCCGCCCAGCGCGCGGGCGACCTCGGAGGGGCAGCAGGTCTTCTCCGCGCCCCGCTCGCTGACGAGACGCAGCATCGTCTCTTCGATAGCGGCCTCATCGGCCATGGGAATCCTCCTCGGCGAGTAGGGCGGCGCGGATCGGCGAGGCGAACTGGCGCCGCCACATCACCCAGACCACGCTGGCGGTGGCAAGCATCATCACCGGCGCGCTCACGAACCAGCCGAGATAGGCCAGCGCGAACAGGAAGGCACGCTGGCCTTTCGCGAAATGCGAGCCCGCGGCCACGTTCATCGCGCCGGCCCGCTCGGCCGCGCGGCGCATCACCGCCTCGGGGGCGCCCGAGCCCTTGGGCGGCACCGCGCCGATCAGGATGGCGCCGTAGTTGAACAGCCGGTAGGCCCAGGCGAATTTGAAGAAGGCGTAGACGAACACCACCGCGAGCCCGGCGACTTTGATCTCCCAGGTCTGGCGGGTGGTCACGGTGCCGAAGGGCAGCGCCGAGAACAGGTTCAGCACGTCGTCGCCCGAGCGCGAGAGCGTCAGAACCGAGCCGAGCGCGATCAGCGAGGTCGAGGCAAAGAAGGCGGTGCCGTTCTGCAGCGAGGCGTTGATCGTCGTGTCCACGACGCGGTTGTCGCGGGCGATCATCTGGACCGCCCAGTTGCGCCGCTGCCGGTTCATGATCTGGCTGAGGCTCAGCCGGTCCCCCCGCCGCCGGGCGACCGCGAAGCTGTAGCCGGCCCAGACTGCCACGAAGAAGACGAGCGCCGCGAAGTCGAGCGGGGAGAAGGCGTGGAGGTCCCACATGGTCAGGGCGTCGTCATCGCGGTGTCGTCCTACCGGTCGGGCTCGGAATGCTGCCCCGGCGGCTACAGGCCGGAGGCCCGGCGGGCAAGTCCTCCCGAGCGAGTCCTCGACCCGTCTAGGCGCGGATCTCGAAACCCCCGCCCGAGGCCGGCTCGGCCTCGTCG
>NZ_BPRD01000068.1 GCF_022179745.1 Methylorubrum podarium | reverse complement strand
GCCACCGACCGGGGCGAGCGTCCAGGGCAGGTCCTCGAAGTGGCGGCTCTTCCCGGCGAAGGCGTCGTCGATGATGGGCTTGGCCTGATCCCAGGCGTCGGCCCAGACCCGGTCGAAGCGCTCGCCCATCGCCCAGGAGAGGCGGGGGCCGAGCAGCGGGAAATAGGTGTCGTTGAAGAAGAAGTGCAGCTCCGGCCCCCAGGCCAGGATCATGCTCTCGGGCGAGTTCAGGATGAGGCTGAGCGCCGTGCGCAGGGAATCCGGCCAGGTCTCGGGCCGTCCGAGCGGATGATCCGTCCAGTCGCGCTCGGCGATCATGCGGGCGGCCTCGCCGCCGCCGGCCAGGAACGGGGGTAAGTCGGTCATGTCCGAACGGCTTTACACAGGTGATCCGCCGCCGGACAGAGCCGTTTCAGATCACGCCGCGCGCCCGCGCCGACCCTCCACCAGCCACATCGCCAGCACGGCGGCGGCGAGGGCGGCGAGCGCCCACAGGCCGATGCCGAGCGGATAGACCTCGACGCCGCGCACGGTGGCGCTGTCGCTCGGGCGGAAACCGATCCAGTCGGCGCCGCCGAGCCGGCCGCCGCGGGTGATCTGGAGGCGGGGCACGTCGATCCCGCCGCCCAGGGCGGCGACCCGGCGGATCGTGCCGCCGGAGCCCTCGGCCACGCCCTTCAGCCGCTCGGTGTCGCTGAACACGTCGGCGAGTTCGCGCGGATTGGCCGGGCCGACGCTGACGAAGGCGACGAGGCTGCCGGAGCGGATGGTGTGGAGCCCCAGCTGCTCGGCCTCGAAGGTCGCGGTGAACAGGCCGGTCTCCGCCTTCGACAAGTCGAGACTCCGCTCTTTGCCGGTCGGGCCGGTGATCGTGACGGGACCGGCCTCCTCGGCCATGGTCTGGCGCTCGATGCGGACCTCGCGGCCGCGGCCCGTGGTCTGGGCGCGCAGCGCCTCCTCTTCGAGGGCCGGCTCCTTCATCAGCCAGTGGGCGAGGCGGCGCAGCAGGTCGAGATAGGGGCCGCCCTGCTGGTAGCCGCGGGCCCAGAGCCAGGCCTGATCCGACAGCATCAGGGCGACGCGGCCCTTGTCCTCGCGCGACAGCGCCAGGAGCGGCAGGCCGTTGGCGCCGGACAGGATCGGCTGCACGCCCGGCCGGGTCTGCGCCGAGACGATGCGCAGCCAGTCGCCCCAGGCCGGCGGATTCGCCTCCGAGCCCGGCAGCGCCCGGGTGACGGGGTGGCGGTGGCCGGTCTCGGTCAGGTTGGCCTTGAACGGCTGCTCGACCACCTTGGCCGAGGGGTCGCCCGGCAGGATCGAGGCGAGCCGGGTGCGGGCGAGGCTGGCGGGGCCGGCGAATTCCGGCCCGGCGGCGATCAGCAGCGCGCCGCCCTCGCGGACGTAGCGGACGATGTTGTCGAAATAGGCCTGCGGCAGCACGCTCTGGTTGGCGTAGCGGTCGAAGATGATGAGGTCGAAATCCTTGATCTTCTGGACGAACAGCTCGCGGGTCGGGAAGGCGATCAGCGAGAGCTCGGAGATCGGGGTGCCGTCCTGCTTCTCCGGCGGCCGGAGAATCGTGAAGTGGACGAGATCGACGGAGGCGTCCGACTTCAAGAGGTTGCGCCAGGTGCGCTCGCCCTGGTGCGGCTCGCCGGAGACAAGGAGCACCCGGAGCTTTTCGCGGATTCCCTCGATCGGCAGCACGGCGCGGTTGTTGACCGTGGTGAGCTCGCCGGGCAGCGGCTCGACCTCGATCTCGACCACGTTCGGGCCGCCATGCTCGATATGGGTGGTGAGCGAGAACGGGACGCCGGTGCTGATGCTCTGCCGGTCGATCTCCTCGCCGTCGCGGCGCACGGTGACGGTCGCCGTGCCGGTGCCGCCGCGCTCCATCACCTCGCCGCGCAGGGTAACGTCCTTGCCGACGATGCCGAAGCGGGGCGCCTCCAGCATCTTGATCTGGCGGTCGCGCTCGTCCGGCCTTCCGGTGACGAGGACGTGCAGCGGCGCCTTCAGCCCGAGGGTGCCGAGCGAGGCGGGGATGTCGTGCACCACGCCGTCGGTGAGCATCACCACGCCGGCGATCCGCTCCGGCGGCACGTCGGCGAGCGCCTGGGTCAGCGCGGTGAACAGCTTGGTGCCGTCGTCGCCCTCCGCGCCCTGCGCGTCACCGACCTCGATGAAGCGGGGCTCGATGTTGGTGAGCGCGCCGAAGCGGCGCTCCAGCTCGGCCTTGACCGCCTCCGTCATGGCCGGGCGATCGCCCAGGCTTTGCGAGCCGGAGCGATCGACGACGATGGCCGCCACGTCCTTCACCGGGTCGCGGTCCTCGCGCACCAGCGAGGGGTTGGCGAGCGCGAGCACGACCAGGCCGAGGGCGATGGCCCGCAGCAGCGCCGTGCGCCCGCGGGCCAGCACCGCGACGACGGCGAGGATCGCGGCGAGCCCGCCGAAGGCGGCGAGCACCGGCCAGGGGACGAGGGGGGTGAAGCTGAGGCTCAGCATCGGGCGGGGCCTTCAGGGTTAAGCGCGGGAAGCCCTCCCCCCTCTGCGGGGGAGGGTGGCCCCTGCATCGGCAGGGGTCGGGAGAGGGGAGCGCCGGTTCCGGAGAGTGCGGAGCCGTCCCCTCTCCCGCCTGCTCCGCAGGCACCCTCCCCCGCAGAGGGGGGAGGGTTCATGCGCGGCATGTATGTCGTCGAAGACATCACTGTCCCAACCGCTCCAGCAGGGCCGGCACGTGGACCTGGTCGGCCTTGTAGTTTCCGGTCAGCGTGTAGATCACGATGTTGATGCCGCCGCGGAACGCCATCTCGCGCTGGCGCTGGTCGCCGCCGGAGACGGGGTAGAGCGGCTCGCCGCTGCGGCCCACCGCCCAGGCGGCGGCGAGGTCGTTGCCGGTGATGATGATCGGCGTGACGCCGTCGCCCGCCCGCGCCGGGCGACGCTCGCCGCCCTCGCCCGCGGGGGGAATCGTCTCGACCCAGGTCTGGCCGGTGCTGAAGCGGCCGGGGAACGAATCGACGAGGTAGAACGCCTTGGTCAGGACGTGGTCCTGCGGCACGGGCTCCAGCTCCGGCACCTCCAGGGTCGCCAGCATCTTGCGCAGATACGCCGTCTCCGGGGTCGGCGGACCGTTCGCGCGAGCGGTCTGGGCGTCGCGGGTGTCGAAGATCACCGTGCCGCCGTTGCGCATGAAGGCGTCGATCCTGCGGATCGCCGCCTCGCTCGGCTGCGGGCGCCCGGCGACGATCGGCCAGTAGATCAGCGGGTAGAAGGCGAGCTCGTCCTTCTCCAGGTTCAGGCCCGCGGGCTCGCCGGGCTCCAGGGCGGTGCGGGCGGCGAGCATCTGGCTCAGGCCCGACAGCCCGGCGCGGCTCGCCGCGTCGGTCGCGGCGTCGCCGGTGACGACGTAGGCGAGCCGGGTGTTGAGGGCCGATTCGATGCCGTTCGGCCGGTTGGCGGCCGGCGCCGATGTCGCCTCCTGCGCCCGCGCCGGGGGCGGCACGAAGGCGAGGGCGGCGCCGAGCAGCGCCGGCAGGAGCCAGGCGGCGGGAGCGGCCCGGCCGCGCGCGAGCCGGCCGGAACCCCGAAAAAAGCCGCCGAGCCAGAGGCCGGCCAGGGTGTCGAGGGCCAGCAGCGCCAGGGCGAGGCTGAACAGCAGCGCGCGCAGGTCGAGGGTCTCCGCGCCGGCGAGCGAGCCCATCCGGGCGCCCTTCAGACCGGCGAGGTCGAGGGGTTCGAGCCGGTCGCCGGGCACCAGCGCGTTGACGGCAATGCCGCCCTCCGCCGTGCCGTAGAAGCCCGGCGGGTGTTCGGGACCGGCGCGGTCGGCGAAGTCGGCCGGCACGGCGGTGGCGCTGGCGGGCGGGGAGCCCAGCGCGCCGAAACCGTCGAGGGTCAGGCGCGGCGCCAGCAGCGCGGCCTTCGCCTGCCGCCCGTCGCCCTCGCCGAGCTTGGCCGAGGGGCCGGCGAGGCCGACGACCCGGCGCAGCATGTCCACGAACAGCCCCGACAGCGGCAGGTTCGACCACGTCGTGTCGGCGGTGACGTGGAACAGCACCACGAGCCCCTGCCCCCGCTTGCCGGCCGTGACGATGGGCGTGCCGTCCTGCAACGCCGCCCAGGTCTTGCCGGGCAGGTCGCCGTCGGGCTCGGCGAGGATCTGGCGGCGCACGCCGATATCGGCGGGCGGGTTCAGCCCGGCGAAGGGGCTCTCGGGCGCGAAGGCCGCGAGCGTCTTCGGCCGGTCCCAGGACAGGGTGCCGCCGAGCGAGCGCCCGCCCCGGCGCAGGCGCACCGGCACCAGCGGGTCGTTGCCGGCGGCGAGCCGGGGGCCGGCGAAGCGCAGCAGCAGCCCGCCCTCGTCGACGAACTGTTCCACCCGCGCGAGGGTGCGGTCGTCGAGCGCGCCGACATCGGCGAGCGCCAGCACCGAGACCTGGTTGTCGAGCATCTGGCCGATGGATTCGGCGGTGCCCTGGCCGCCGCGGGGCTGCTGCACGTCGGCGAAGGGCGAGAGCGCCTTGGCGAGGTAGTAGGTCGGCGCGAGCAGGGGCTGGGCCTGATCGAGCGTGCCGCCGAAGACGAGGCCGACCCGGCGGCGCTTGCCGCGCTCGTCCATCAGCACGACGGCGCCGGCCGAGCGCTCGCCCTCGATCTCGAGGCGGGCGATGGCGTTGCGCAGCTCCACCGGCAGGTCGAAGCTCACGCTGGTCTCCCGCGCCTCCGGGGCGAGGGTGAAGCGGCTCTCGGCGAGCGGCAGGCCCTTCGGGTCGAGGGCCCGCACCAGCCCGGCATCGCGGCCGTTGCCTTCCGCCCGCAGCACCTGCGCCGAGAGTTTTTCGCCCGGCTGCGCCGGCGAGCCTTCGAGCGCGAGGGCCGGGGAGCGCTCGGCCTTCAGCACCGAGACCGCGCTGCCGTGGCGGCTCGCGAGATCCCCGAGGGCGGTGGCGAAATCACCTTTGCCCGCCCCGCGCACGCCGTCGCTGATCCAGACGATCGAGGCGCCGGGCATCCGCTCCAGGAAGGTGCCGATCGAGGCCAGATGCGCGTCGCGGTCGCCGAGATGCGGGCGCGGCTGGATCGCCCGGAGGCGCTCCAGGGCGGCGGCCGGGGCCTTCGCCTCGAAGGGGGCGGGCGCGTCCGCGCTCGCGACCAGGGCCACCGGGCGCCCGTCGCGGGCGGCGGCCTCGATCTCGTCGGTGGCCGCGCGCAGGCGGTCGCGCCAGTCCTGGGCCGCGACGAAGCCGTTGTCGAGGACGAGGAGCAGGGGTTCTCGCCCCGCGGCGGCGCCGATGCCGCCGGGATTCCACACCGGCCCGGCCACCGCGAGGATCAGGCAGGCGGCGGCCAGGATCCGCAGGATCAGGAGCCAGGGCGGCGTGCGGGCCGGGGTCTCGCGCTTCGGCAGCAGGTCGGCGACGAGCGCCAGCGGCGGGAAGGAGATGCGGCGCGGGCGCGGCGGCGTGACCCGCAGCAGCACCCACAGGGCCGGCAGCGCCACGAGCGCGGCGAGCGCGAGGGGGGCGGCGAAGGTGAGCGGGATCCCGAACAATGCGGTTCGCCTTTCAGCCGAGCCCGCGCGCGGCGGCGACGAGGGTGAGGACCCGCAGGGCCGCCTCGCTCGCCGGCCGGTCGGTGCGGTGGATCGTCAACGTCCAGCCCCGCTGCCGGGCGATCTCCGACAGGCCGTCGCGGTGGGCGGCGATGCGCGCGCGGTAGGCCTCGCCCCAGGCGCCCGCCTCGCCGATCTCGAGGCTCAAGCCGCCTTCGGGGTCGTGCAGCACGGCCTGGCCGGTGAAGGGGAAGGTCTCCTCCACCGGGTCGGCCACCAGCACGAGATGGCCGCGGTTGCCGTGGGCGGAACTCGTCTGCACCGCCTCCCGCACCCGGTCGAGGGGGGTGAGGAAGTCGCTCACCAGCACCACCTCGTCGAAGCGGCCGGGGCTCGCGGGCGGCGGCAGGTCCTGGCTCAGTCCGGCCCGGTCGTTGACCAGCGCCTGGGCGAGCGTCTCGACGATGCCGCGGGAGGCGCTGGCGCGGGTGAGCCCGAGCAGGCCGACGCGCTCGCCGCCCTCGACGAAGGTGTCGGCGAGCGCCAGCCCCAGCACCAGCGCCCGCTCGACCTTGGAGGTCTGGGCCAGGTCCGAGGCGAAGCCCATGGAGGCGGAGCGGTCGATCCAGATCCAGATGTTGTGGGCGGCCTCCCACTCGCGCTCGCGCACGTAGAGCCGGTCGTCGCGGGCCGAGCGGCGCCAGTCGATGCGCGCGGCGGCCTCGCCGGTGACGAAGGGACGGAACTGCCAGAAGCTCTCGCCCGGCCCGGCGCGGCGGCGCCCGTGCAGGCCGTGCGCCAGGGTGCCGGAGACGCGGCGCGACTCGAGCACGAGCCGCGGCATCACCTCGGCCAGCGCGAGCGCGCCGCCGGTCTCGGATCCGCCGGGGCGGCGGCGCTCGGCCTCGACGAGCCGGGTGGAGGCCATCCGCGGCGGACTCAGAGCTTGGCGGCGAGCTGGCCGATCAGGCCGGTCACCGTCTCGCCGTCGGCCCGCGCGGCGAAGGTCACCGCCATGCGGTGCTTGAGCACCGGCTCGGCGAGCGCCTTCACGTCGGCCACGGAGGGGGCGACCCGGCCCTCGATCAGCGCGCGGGCGCGGACGGCCAGCGTCAGCGCCTGGCTCGCGCGGGGACCCGGCCCCCACAGCAGTTTTTTGGCAATGGCCGGGTCGCCACCTTCCGGCCTCGCCGAGCGCACGAGGTCGAGGATGGCATCGACCACGGCGTCGCCCACGGGCAGGCGCCGGACGAGGCGCTGCGCGGTGAGCAGCTGCTCGGTGTTCATCACCGCCCTGGCCTGCGTGTCCTCAACGCCGGTGGTCTCGATCAGGATGCGGCGCTCGGCGGCGCGGTCGGGATAGCCGACGTCGATCTCCAGGAGGAAGCGGTCGAGCTGCGCCTCCGGCAGCGGATAGGTGCCCTCCTGCTCGATCGGGTTCTGGGTCGCGAGAACGTGGAAGGGCCGCGGCAGGTCGTGGCGCTCGCCCGCCACCGAGACGAAATG
>NZ_BPRD01000067.1 GCF_022179745.1 Methylorubrum podarium | reverse complement strand
GGCGCGGTGGCGGGGGCCGTCGTCGCCTCGGGGCTGCTGGACTTGAATGCTGCCGGCGTACCGATTGTCGGGGCCATACCGCAAGGTCTCCCCTCGATCACCCTGCCGGATCCTGCCCTGATTCGGGCGCTCTTGCCGGGCGCTCTGGGCATCGCCCTGATGAGCTTCACTGAAAGCATCGCCGCGGGTCGGGCTTTCGTCGACCCCGGCGATCCGCCGGTCGACGCCAACCGCGAGTTAATCGCGACCGGGGCGGCGAACCTCGGCGGCGCCCTACTCGGTGCCATGCCGGCGGGCGGCGGGGCGTCGCAGACCGGTGTCGTACGGGCAGCCGGCGGCCGAACGCAGACGGCCTCGCTGGTGACGGCCGCCGCATCGCTTGCCACGATGCTGCTCCTTGCCCCGATTTTGGGTCTCCTACCGCAGGCAACCCTCGCGGCCGTGGTGATCGTCTACTCGGTGAGCCTGATCCAGCCGGGAGAATTCCGAGCCATCTACCGGGTGCGCCGCATGGAATTCCGTTGGGCGGTCGTGGCAGCCATCGGGGTCTTGGTCTTCGGGACGCTCCAGGGCATCGTCGTCGCCATCGTTCTCTCGCTCATCGGCCTCGCCCTTCAGACCGCCCGTCCTCCGGTCTTTGTCATCGGGCGCAAGCGCGGTACCGACGTCCTGCGCCCCCTTTCGGCGGAGCACCCTGACGACGAGACGTTCGACGGCCTCCTCATTCTTCGTCCCGAGGGGCGTCTCTACTTCGCGAATGCGCAGAACGTCGGCGAGCGGATCCGGGCGCTGATTGCCGAGCACAAGCCGCGCGTCGTCGTCCTCGACCTCAGCCGCGTGCCGGACATCGAGTATTCGGCGCTGAAGATGCTGCAGGAGGGGGCCCGGCGGACGAGCGTGACCCTATGGCTCGTGGACTGCAATCCTGGCGTGCTCGACATGGTGCGGCGCGCAGGCCTCGATCACGAACTCGGCCCCGACCACCTGTTGTTCAACGCCCGAACGGCAATCGAGTATTACCGGGAGCTTCAGGCACCCTCAGCGCCAAGTTAGAGCCGTTCCCGCTCACGACTAACGGCCAAGTCGGTATCGTAACCAGCTGCGGCGAGGCGGTTGCGGCACTCGTCGGCCTTGAAGCGAGCGAAGGCTTTCCGGATGGTGTGCCACAGGTCTGGGACAGTGCGGGCCGCCGCGGTTCGGAGCAGACCCTACAACTTGGCGAAAATCGACTCGATCGGATTGAAGGCCGGGCTGTAGGGCAGCAGGCTAGACGACGACCCGGTGCTACGGCTCTACACCTTCAACGTCCAGCTCTCAGCGGCGCTCTATGGTCCACTACACATGCTCGAGGCGGCGCTGTGCAACAGCGCTGATGCCCAACTGACGGCGGTGTATCGGCCGTTCTTGCTTGGGATTTTGGACCATACTCACGCCTATGCCGCAGGGGCTCCGCGAGCTGACCTCTCAGTTTGGCCGCGCGCAGCCACCGCTGATGAACACTCATCGACGGTGGTGCCGCTGTTCGTTACGCGCTGCGGCGGCGCAGCTCAGAGATCCGCGCGTTCAGTACGGCGCGTAGCTCCTGGACCTCGGTATAGGCGGCTTCCGCCTTCTCGAAGGCGGCCAGTCCATCGCGGCGGATCTCTTGGGTCAGCGCTTCGATGCGCTTGACCGCTGCCAGGAAGCTAAGGCTCTCGGGGGAATGGGTCATGGTATGGATATCCTTGTTCGATGTCAGTGAGCGGTGGAAGAGACGGGTCCGACCCGGACGGGTACGGCGCCGTCCGGGAATTGCAGCAGCAGCGGCAGGCCCGCTGAGAGATCCTGGGCGCGGGTGACGATGCGGCCCGTGTCGGTCGCGATCACCAGCGCCAGGGCTTTGCTTAGGAGGACGTCGTCCTCGGTGTCATCGAGAAGACCCACTTCGACGGGCTCGGCACCCGGTTCTTTCCGCGCAATCCCGCTGGTTGCCGCGCTCAATCCTGACAGCAGGCTCTGCTCGACGGCCCGATCGAGCTGTCGCAGGCGTGCTTCGGCCGCGGTGACGAGATCCTGTAGCGCTGTGTCGAAAGCGGTCGCGGCCCGCCCAAGGGCGATGTGGCCGGCCGCTCCGAGATCCTCCTCGATCGCTGCGTCGAAGGCGGCGAGCGCACGCTCGGCCCGGAGCCCAGTGCGCTCTATGAGATGACGCACGAGCATTGCGGCCGCCGTCGGGGTCGGCTCGGAGCGCGCTGCCACCGCATCGACGGCGGTGCGCGTCGTGCCGGCATGGCCGAGGCCGACGATGAGGTTCGGTACCCGATCAACTGTCGCGGCACGCGCAACCGCGTAGCTGTTGAGCGGACGGAATGCTTCGATTGGCCCACCGCCGCGGCACACCAGTGTTGCCGACAGGCCGTACTCGGCGTGCAGGCTCGTGACGCGGGCCAATGCCGCGGTCGGGGAGCGTTCGGCCCCCGCCCCCTCGAAGCTGGCCCACACCCGGTGAATTTGGATGAGGCCTGCCGCTTCGAGCGGCTGCAGCACGTGCTCGACGTCGCGGCGCGCCTCGCCATGCTCGGAGACGACGAGCGCAATATGATGGAGATCCTCCGGCTCGACCCAGCTGCCCGGCCCGAAGCGGGCCCCCTCGAGCCTCAGCCGCTGCAGCGTGCGCTCGCGCTCAATGTCTGCTTCGAGCGGGATCTGCCCGAGCGAAAGCAGACATTGAGCGCG
>NZ_BPRD01000066.1 GCF_022179745.1 Methylorubrum podarium | reverse complement strand
CCGCCGGCTCGTCAAAGACTACGAGCGCGACGCCAGCACGCTGGCCGACCTGCACATCGTCGCCTTCGTCTGCCTCATGCTCAAAAAGGCCGCTCTACTCGCAGCCGGTTCATAATAGCCTCTAGAGCCGTTCCCGCTCACGTAGCGACGTCCAAGTCGGTATCGTAACCGGCGGCAGCGATGCAGTTGCGGCACTCGTCGGCCGTGAAGCGAGTGAAGGCCTGCCGGATGGTGTGCCACAGGTCTGGGACGGTGCGGGCTGCCGCGGTTCGGAGCAGGCCCTTCAACTTGGCGAAGATCTGCTCGATAGGATTGAAGTCCAGGCTGTAGGGCGGGAGGTAGAGCAGCCCTGCCCCGGAAGCCTCGATGATCTCGCGCATACCCGTCACCTTGTGGGCCTGCAGATTGTCGAGGATGACAGTGTCGCCGGACCTGAGCACGGGTACGAGCGTATCGGTGACGTAGGCTCGGAAGGGTGCGCCGTTGGTGGCTCCGTCGAACAGGGTGGTGGCACACAGGCCATCGCCCAGGGCGGCGGTGACGGTGGTGGTCTTGTAATGCCCGTGCGGGACGGCGAGGCGGCAGCGAGGCGTGATCGCCCCCAGACGGCTTGGGCGCGAGTTGCCCTTCCTCGCGGACCTGCTCCGACCAGCGACTGGCACTGGACACGCAGACACCGAACCGGGCTGCCGCCTGATGACAGGAGGCCCCCTCCGAAACGGCAGAGACGACACGCTGGCGTAGATCGACGGACAAGGGTGAAGGCATCGGCATCCTCCTTCACCCCTCAACGCCTCAAACATCCAGCCGTCCCAACACGCTCGGGCGCGGCTCTAGTGTCAACGTTTCTCTTGCAGAAATCATCAATTTCAGTACTAAAAAAATCATGGAAGATCGCGTACAACAACGTGTTACAGTAGCAATATACACTTCACCTGAGGAATACGGTAAATATTTATGTGCGTTTCTTAAGTTTGATTTTCCCATGCCGGTCCTCGGCCCCTATGTTTAAAAGAAGGCTAGGCGTGATTTAATCATTCGCGCGGGCGGAGTTGTAAATAATATCTACTTGGACAAAGCTAAGGGATCTACTCAACGAGCCAAGACGGGAGACAGGATCTCAGTCGATCGTATCTATTTTACGGAAAGCGTGCGAGGCATGAAAAGACTCGCCGACGCCATCCATAAACAAGACGTTAAACACTATGGGGATGACGTCGAAATTTACAATGTCATGGAGACGAAAATTATCTAGGATTCACAGAATGTAATCTTGGAAATTTTAGCAATGCAATTCATCCCGAAACTAAGCTCTATTGTGCAGCGTTGCGAGCTTTCGCGCCGCGCCACGTTGCGCGCGTAAGCGCTCACCATAGCGAGCCGGCATCGCCGGAGTCTTCCACGAGCCAGCTTGCATCACCTCGAGCAGCTCGAAGCCGCCTGCGAACATGTCCTGCGTCGCCCCGACCCGGGTCGAGTGCCCGGAGGGCGGCCGTGCCAGCTTCAGTCCGGCGGCCGTGGCGAGATCGCGGAACACCCGCGCCACCTCTCCTCCCCGAGCGCGGTCGCACCGACCTGCCCGCCCTTCGTTAGCGGCCGGAACAGCGGCCCGCTCTCGAGGTGCGCGGCCGAGAGCCACGCCTCGATGTGCGCCATGATGTCGGGTGCGAGGCACTTGATCGCCCCCTCCCCTTCCTGGCCGGCCTTCGAGCGCCGCACCAGCACAGTGCCGGAGCCGTCGGCGCCCTTGTGCAGATCCCCTATGTATACGCAGATCCCCTATGTATACAAAGAGACGAGTTCGGAGCGGCGCAGCAGCGTGTCGTAGGCGACTGCGACCAGCGCCGCGTTGCGTACCGCGCGACGGGCCGCAACCTCTTCGCGATCGGCGGCAATCCCGAGGTCGCGCGGCTCGCCGGCATCGATGTGCGGCGCTACACCATCGTCACCTTCGCCGCGGCCAGGGCGCTCGCGGGCGTCGCGGCGGTGGTGCTCGCGGCCCGCCTCAACTCGTCGCAGCCGAGTCCCGGCCTCGGCATCGAGCTCGACACCATCGCCGCGGTCCTGATCGGCGGGGCGAGCCTCGTCGGCGGCGTCGGCTCGATCGCGGGCACCCTGATCGGCGTGCTGATCATCGGCGTCCTGCGCAACGGCCTCAATCTCCTCGGCGTCTCACCCTTCTTCCAGATGGTCGTGATCGGCCTCGTGATCGCCCTCGCGGTCGCCTTCGACACCTTGGGACGCGAGCGCGGCAAGTGAGCCGCCGTGGACGTCCCCAAGCAGAGTTTCAACCTGAGCAACGGGAGGACCATATGCGCGTGAACTGTCTGAAGACCCTCGCCGCCGGCCTCGCGCTGTCGGCCGCCGTCATGAGCGTGCCGGCACACGCGCAGGAGAAAAAGACGATCGGTCTCGCCGTCGCGAACCTCCAGGCCGATTTCTTCAACCAGATCAAGCAGTCGGTGGAGAAGGAAGGCGCCGCCACGGGCGTCGCGGTCGTGACGGTCGATGCGGCCGGCGATTCCGCGACGCAGGTCAGCCAGATCCAAGACCTCATCACCCGTAACGTCAGCGCGATCATCTACATCCCGGCCGGCGCCACCGCGGCAAGCGTGCCGGTCGAGGCGGCCAGGAAGGCCGGTATCCCGGTCGTCGCCGTCGACCGCAACCCGCCGGACGCGCCCGCCGACACCTTCATCGCGACGGACAGCGTCGCCGCCGAGGAACTCGGCAACTTCGTCTGCAAGCGGTCGGGCGGCAGGGGCCGTCTCGCCGAGATCCAGGGCCAGATCGGCACGACGCCCCATATCGATCGCGACGAAGGCTTCGCCAAGGCGATGAAGAACTGTCCGGGCATCAAGGAGTTCGCCAAGCAGGCGAGCAACCAGTGGGCGCAGGACGAGGGCTTCGCCATCGCGCAGGCGATGATCCAGCGCGATCCGGAGATCACGATCTTCTGGGGCCAGGCGGACGCGCTCGCGCTCGGCGCCGCGCAGGCGGCCAAAGTCGGCAACCTCTCGGACGTGATCGTGGTCGGCTTCGACGGCGACGTCGCCCGCCTGGAAGCCGTGCGGTCCGGAACGCTGACGGCGACCATGACGCAGCAGACCCAGCTCATGGGCCGTCTCGCCCTCGACTCGGCGCTCAAGCTCGCCAACAAGAAAAGCGTGCCGGCGACGCAGCTTCAGCCGGCGACGCTGACCACCAAGGAAAACGTCGCGCCGTTCCTCAAGCAGCATCCCTGACGGATGTCTTCGGAGGCGCCTTCGAGCGCCTCCCCCGCCGGCTCCGCCGGCTTCCGACTCGACCGAGACGCAGTTGGGGAGGGCTGTCGCATGTCCGCGCTCGCCGGCGACGCAGCCGCCAGGAAACCGGCCTTCGAGGGACTGACGATCCGCGGGGTCGCGAAGTCCTTCGGGCCGGTCCGCGTCCTCGAAAGCATCGATCTCGACATCCGGCCGGGCGAGTGCATCGCCGTGCTCGGCGAGAACGGCGCCGGCAAGTCGACACTCTCCTCGATCATCGCCGGCGTCGTGCAGCCGAGCGCTGGCGAGATGACGTGGAACGGCGAACCCTACGCCCCGCGCTCGCCGGCCGAGGCGCTGTCGCGCGGCATCGGCCTCATCCACCAGGAGATGCGGCTCCTGCCGGAGCTGTCCATCGCGGAGAACGTGTTCGTCGGCCGTCTGCTGACGAAGGGCGGCCGGATCGACCGTGCCGAGATGAACCGGCGCGCCGAAACGCAGATGAAGCGACTGGGACTAAACGTGCCGGCGACCGCGAAAGTCGGAACCTTGAAGGTCGCCGCGCAGCAGCAGGTCGAGATCGCCAAGGCGCTGACGCTTCAGGCGAGCCTTCTGATCTTCGACGAGCCGACGGCGGCGCTCGGCGGCAAGGAGACCGACCGGCTGTTCGAGCAGATCCGGCGCCTGAAGGCCGAAGGCGTCGCGTCCGTCTACATCTCCCACCGCCTGGAGGAGATCGCGCGCATCGCCGACCGGATCGCCGTGCTGCGGGACGGCAATCTGATCGCGGTGCACGACAAGGCGACGGTTCCCGTTCGTCAGCTCGCGGAGGAGATGGTGGGCCGCAGCGTCGAGCGCCTGTTTCCGGACCTGCCGTCGCCGCAGCCGCGCGACGTCTTGAACGTCTCGGACCTGACCTCGGCGGCCGGCGCCTTCCGCGACATCTCCTTCTCCGTCCGGGCGGGCGAGATCTTCGGCATCGCCGGAATCGTCGGCGCCGGGCGCACCGAACTCGTGCGCGCCATCGCCGGAGTGGATGCCCTGTCGTCGGGCGAGGTACGGCTCGAAGGCCGGCCCTTGAAGCTGAGGCAGCCGCAGGACGCGATGCGCGCCGGCATCGTGCTCGTTCCCGAGGACCGCAAGGCCCAGGGCCTGCTGCTGAAGCAGACCATCGAGAACAACATCGCCGTCGGTAACTTCGACCTGATCGCAGGCGGCTCCTGGATCGGGCCGAAGGCCAAGCGGACCTTCGCGGAAAAGGCGATCGCGTCCATGGGCGTGAAAGGGCGGCCGGAACAGCTCGCCGGGCGGCAATCAGCAGAAGGTGGTGATCGCCAAACGGCTGGCGCGCGAGCCCAAGCTCTTCATCATGGACGAGCCGACGCGCGGCGTCGACGTCGGCGCCAGGGCACAGATCTACGAGGCCATCGCGGATCTGGCGCGGTCCGGCATGGCCGTGATCGTCGTCTCCTCGGATCTCGACGAGGTGATCGGCCTGTCGCATCGCGTCATGGTGCTCTCGCGCGGACGAAACCGCGGCATCCTCGATCGCGGGGCGGCGACGCACGTCGCCATCATGGAACGCGCGACGACCTGAGCGCCGCCGCCGCATGTCGAAAGGGAAATCCCATGAAGCTTTTCGATCTATCGGGCAGCGTCGCGCTCGTGACCGGCGCGGGAAGCGGCATCGGTCAGCGCATCGCCGTGGGGCTCGGCGAGGCCGGCGCCGACGTCGCCCTTCTCGACCGCCGTTCGGACGACGGGCTGGCGAAGACCGCAGCATCCATCGCGGCCCTCGGCCGGCGCAGCATCTCGCTCGCCGCGGACGTCACCAGCGCCGGCGCGTTGGCCGACGCGGTGGCGCGGACGGAACGCGAGCTCGGCCCGCTTCGCTTCGCCGTGAACGCGGCCGGCATCGCCAACGCCGATCCGGCGGAGGCGATGGAGGAAAGCCAGTTTCAGACGATGATGGACGTCAACCTCAAGGGCGTCTTCCTGTCGGCTCAGGCCGAGGCTCGCGCGATGCTGGCGCACGGGCGCGGATCGATCGTCAACATCGCCTCCATGTCCGGCGTCATCGTCAATCGCGGGCTTTCGCAGTGCCACTACAACGCCTCCAAGGCGGGCGTCATCCACATGTCGAAGTCGATGGCGATGGAGTGGGTCGGCCGCGGCATCCGGGTGAACACGATCAGCCCCGGCTACACGGCGACGCCGATGAATACGCGACCGGAAATGGTGCACCAGACGAAGCTGTTCGAGGAGCAGACCCCGATGGGGCGGATGGCCAGCGTCGACGAAATGGTGGGGCCGGCAGTATTTCTGCTGTCCGGAGCAGCTTCCTTCGTCACCGGCGTCGACCTTCTGGTCGATGGCGGCTTCTGCTGCTGGTGATCGCGATGCGTAGGGAATCGGTCGCCGGCAACTGATCCGCCCCCACTGAAGTGGTCCGCCCTGAGATATGGCCTTCGGGTCAGTGGAATTGATCCGGTTTGTGGTCCAGAGCCTACGCAAGTTCTCGGGCTGTGACAGGTTGGTTGGCGAAGGTTTGGGGCGTCAAGCCGCCCGAGGCAGCATGAGGTCGGTCTTCGTTGTCGTGGCACCTCCAATCCTCGATCTGCTCACGGGCATCCGCGAGCGACAGGACCCGCGAGGCGTTCAGGCACTCCGCCCTCAGGCGTTTCTCCCCTGTTCGGCACCCATCAGCGGATGCTTGTTCGACCCCTCACAGGCACGCCGCCATCAGTGCCTCGGTGCGAATGTCGGGTGCCGTGAAGCTCTGTGTGAGCCGGCCGCCGCTCAAGATGAGGACACGGTCGCAGACCTGCGGCAGTTCCTCGACCTCGCTTGAGACGAAGATGATGCTGCACCCCGATGCCGCCAGTTCGCGCACGATCGCGTAGATCTGAGCCTTCGCCTCGACATCGACCCCGCGGGTCGGCTCGTCGAGCAGCAGGATGCGGCTTCCCGCATAGATCCAACGCCCGATTACGACCTTCTGTTGATTGCCGCCCGACAGCGTACCGATCGGTGTATCAGTGCGGGCGGCTTTCACACCGAGGCGTGCAACGATGCCGCTTGCGGCTGTTGCTATCCGCGACGCCGACAACACGCCGAATTGGCTGACCTTGCCGAAATCCGTCCCGACGACGTTCTCGTCGACGCCCAACAAGGGGACGATGCCGTCGTCCTTGCGGCTCTCCGGCGTGAACCCCACGCCGCGGCCCACGCGCTGCCGATAGGACTCGGCTGTCACGTCCTGCCCATCGATCAAGACACGGCCGCGATCGGGCGCCGTCAGCCCGGCCACCACGCGGAGAAGTTCGGTGCGTCCCGAGCCGAGGAGCCCGGCGAGACCCAGCACCTCGCCCTTCCGTAAGACGAAATCGATGCCGTCGAGCTTCGGCCGGAGCGCGACGCCGTTGACCTCAAGCACCACGTCGTCAGCGATGGAGCGGGCGTCGAACGCCGACGTCGCATCCTCCCGTCCCAGCATCATGCCGACGATCTCCGCGGTGCTGGCGCCTGCAACGTCGAGCGTCGCCACGACCCGCCCATCGCGCATTACCGTGGCGGTTTCGGCGATAGCCCGGATCTCCGCCATGCGGTGGCTGACGTAGATGACCGCGATGCCTGCGGCCGCGAGCCGACGGACGGCCGTGAACAGAACGTCGACCTCCGCCGCCGCGAGGGAACTGGTGGGCTCGTCGAGGATCACGAGCTTGGGCGTTCCCACGAGCACTCGAGCGATCTCGACGAGCTGCCGCTCGGCAGGGCTGAGGGTGTCCACCCGTCGCGCCGGATCGAGGTCGAGGCCGAGGCTGCTGAGCGTATCGCGGCCGATGCGGTCCATCGCATCGTGGCTGAGCACTCCGGCACGCGACGGCCAGCGGCCGAGAAACAGGTTTTCGGCGATGCTCATCGAGGGGATGAGGCTGAGTTCCTGGTACACGGCGCGTACGCCGTGCCGCGCCGCTTCGATCGTGCGCTGCGCCCCGCTTGCCGTTAGAGCATGACCATCGATCGCAACGGTGCCCTCGTCGGGCTCCGTCGCCCCTGTCAGGCACCGGATCAATGTCGATTTACCGGCGCCATTCTTGCCGAGTAGCGCCCGGATCTCACCGGGAGCGATCTGGAAGTCGACGCCGTCGAGCGCGACGACGCCGGGGTATCGCTTGTGGGCGCCCCGAACCGTCGCGACGGGTTGAAGCGTCGGGGAGGATGCGGCCGTCATCGTGCCCCGCGCCGCCGTTCGCGGAAGCGTGACACGAGGATGTTCGCCAAAACAGCGAGCACGATGATGACGCCGCGCACGACCTCTTGGAAGAATGGGTTGATGCCGCGCAGCACAAGACCGTTGCCGATCAGGGTTATGACGAAGACGCCGAGGAGCGACCCGAGCATAGAGCCGCGGCCACCTGAAAGTGAGGTGCCGCCGATCACAACGGCGGCGATGACGTCGAATTCCAACCCGGATGCCGTTCCGGCGTTGCCCGACCCGAGTCGCGCCGTGAGCAGCACGCCCGCCAGGGCCGACATGACGCCGGAAGTGGTGAACAGCAGCACACGGATACGCGCGACAGGAATACCGCAGAGTTCCGCCGCGCTGGCATTGCCGCCGATCGCGAAGATGGAGCGGCCGTAAGCGGTCTTGCGGCTGACGAACGTGAAGATCCCGAACAGGATCAGCATCACGACGGCCGAAGCCGGGATGCCGAACCATTGGTCAGAGAGGGAATCCAGCAGATCGTTGTCCGGGAAGGTGACCGGCAATGCATTGGTGGTGAAGAAGGCGAGGCCGCGCAAAGCGCTCCACAAGCCCAGTGTCGCCACGAAGGATGGCATGCCGGCATAGGCTCGCAACATCCCGGCCAGCGTGCCGAAGGCTGCCCCGACCAGGAGCGCGGCCAGGATCGCGATGAGCGCAGGCGCATGCCATTGCAGCAGGAAGGCGAGACACACGGAGGTGAACGCCACCATCGGCCCGACACTGACGTCGATCTCGCCCGCGATGATGATGAGCGTGACGGCCCAGGCCGCAATCGCGATGGATGCGCCGTCCCGCAGGATCGAGATCTGGTTGTTGGCCGACAGGAACCCGTTCGTGGTCGCCCCGAACACGGCGTAGAGCAGCGCGAGGATGACGAGCAGGCCGATCTCGTTCATCTCCAGCGTGCCGAGCCTTAGCCCGCGCCGCGCTTGCTTGCCGGTTTGCGTCGCGGCGGTCATTGGTCGCAGTTCTCAGCCAAGGTGAACCGAACCGCGCCGCACAGGTGCTCGCCCGGTGCGAGCCGCTGCAAACCGCCGCCGTCCGGCTTGTTGTGATCGTCGATGCTGTGGCTCATGGGCTCGAAACAGAAGAAGTCGTAGGCGTAGCCGGGGTTGAAAGCCGGATCCGAGACGAAGATCAGGCACCGGTCAAAGAGCGGATCGGCGTCGATGTGAAGCGTCATGTCCCGCTCGGGCCAAGTGACGCTAGCCTTCCGGTCCCAGCCCTCGAACTGCGTGTTGACCCACCGCCGCGGCAGCGGTGCACCCGTCGCGAAATCGAGATCGCCGCCCGTCGGCCGCTCGACCGTCGGCAGCCAAGCCTCGTCCTCTTCCCAGAAGCTGCGCATCCGCGCCTTCAGCGTCGTCCGAGGGGACATCGGAAAGTAAGGATGCCAGCCGAGCCCGAACGGCATCGGCACGGGACCTTCATTGGTCACCGACAAGGTGAGTGTCAGCGTTCGACCGTCGAGCGCGAATGTCTCCTCGGCTCTGTATCGGTAGGGTGTGGCACCATCCTGATGGTCGAAACCGAGACGGAGCTGATCGGTGCGGTGCCGGAGCACGTCCCACTGCCCCGTCCAGCCATCCCCGTGCAGGTAGTGCCGGTCCCAAGGCATGTTGGGTGTCAGGTCATAGGTCTTGCCTTCAAAGGGGAAGCGATTGCCCCGAATGCGGTTGCCGAACGGCACCAGGGGAAAGCAGCCGGACGTCAGGGCATTCCGCTCGGGGCCCCATTGCGGCTCGCGGAAGATCGGCATTTCGGCACTGTCCCGCTTGGCGAAAAAGCGCCAGACGCTCCCACCTGCGGTCGTCACCTCGAGGCCGAGATGCACGTTTTCGAGCCGCAGGTTCATCGGCGTCAGTCCTCGAACGTGATGACGACCTTGCCGGAGCGGCCACCCGCCATCAGCGCATAGGCCTCGGGCGCCCGCTCCAGCGGAAAACTATCGGTGATGATGTCGTGCGGATGCAGGCCCCAGGCCTCGAGGTCTTCGCAGCACTGGTCCATGTTGTGCACGCTTGTGACCCAGGAGCCATAGATCGTGCACTGCCGGTGCAGAAGGTCGTCGCTGACGTCAAACTGCACCGGCCCCGTCTCGCCAATATAGACGCAGCGGCCCCAGGTACGCGTGGACTGCAGAGCGAGAACGCGCCCGCGCGGATTGCCGGAACAGTCGATCGACACCGCGGCGCCGCCTCTGGTGAGCGTCGTGATCGCCTCCAGCGCCTCGGGGCCGGCTACGAAACCATGGTCCAGAAGACCGAGTTTACGCGCTGTTTCGACCCGGTCGGGCTGCACGTCGACGCCGATCAGGCTCTTCGCCCCGCGCCCTTTGGCCAGCATCAGAGCCGCCATGCCGACGGGACCGAGTCCGACG